>DAIRFL010000007.1:0-25140 GCA_036795105.1 Flavobacteriaceae bacterium
GATTATCGCTGCTAAGACACCTAATAAATTGGCAATAATATCAGCTATTTCACCTGATCGACCCGACACATAAAAGTGTTGTAAGTATTCGATCATCCCACCTAAAACTAGGTGAAGAACAATTGCAGTAAAGACTTTAATGTTTTTACTCAGCTTATTCAGTGATGTCTTTTCTACTAAGAGTAAAAACAAAAACGATGCCACAAAATAAAACCCCGCATGAACTAATTTGTCAAAATAGGGAATTTCAATGCCTGGACCTTCTAAATTTGGCAACAAACTAAGATAGACCAGTAGAACGATCCAAAGAAAGTAACTACCGCTATACAACAGTTTTTTATGCACCAATGAGTTCTTTGTAGTCTTCTGCGCTTAAGAGGTCCTCTAATTGGCTTGAGTCATCAATACTCATCTTAATCATCCAGCCATCTCCATAAGGGTCCGAATTGACAAGTTCAGGAGTGTCTTCTAAAGCTTCATTAAATTCTGTCACTTCACCACTGAGTGGAGAAAATAAATCAGAAACCGTTTTAACTGCTTCAACAGTTCCAAAAACTTCTTCTCGATCAACTGTTTCGTCTAAGGAATCAACCTCGACATAAACGATGTCTCCTAATTCTCCTTGAGCAAAATCAGTAATACCAATAGTAGCTGTATCACCTTCAACTTTTACCCATTCGTGGTCTTTTGTGTACTTGAGTTCGTTAGGTATATTCATAGTAGTTTGAAATAGTATTAAAAAACAAATTTAATAGAATTAATCAAGCCTTAAGTATTTTGAACAAAAAAAATTGATCAATTCCCAAAATTGTATTTGAGTCTAAATCCTGTGTCAATAGTTTGTTGTGGAAAAGCTGTTGATACTGCATATCGGGAAGAATTAAAATCGTAAAAGAATACTGCATTTAAATTCTTATTGACTGCGTAATCTGCAGATAATTTTGTCGAAATCAAGTATTGTCCAGCATTGATTTGTGTATTGTCTAATTCGAGATTTCTAATAACGGTTAGATTGTCTCTCAAACTAAAATCAGCTTTGATGTTTAAATCACCCTTCAGCTGTGTTCGCGAACCTCCAAAATTAGTATTAAATCGAACGTCTTTGATGCGATACCCTATTCCAGCAGTAATTTCTTTACCATTCATCTCGGTAAGTAAATTGTTGTCAAAACTCATAGAGAGCGCTCGATCCATTTTGACTTCTAATAGGATTCTCATTGCGTTTTTGGTCTCAAAATCTACACGAACTAATGGATTGAATTGATCTGTCAGTACGAGGTTTCCATAGAGCTTATCAGGTCTGTAATCACCAGTTCTAGGGTCGATTACAGTATTGGTTTTTTCTAAATTAGATCGGTATGAATTAATACTCATCGCTGCTCTGTATCCATGAGAAATAGAAAAGCGATTAAATCGATCCTCAAACCACTTGAGATTCATGAATCCAGTGTACTTCATATTCCAATTTGGCAGTGGAATTCCTTTAAAAGGATCTAACTCTATCGAGGAAGCATCCTTTCCGGTATACGCCGCTATAAAAGCAGGGAGTAGAACGTCTTGAGCTGTTTTACCGTAGCGATCTGGGAAGCCATCATCATCAATTACTGCATCTTCCCCAGACAGACCTTGGGCAAGTCTATTTGCAATAGTGATTCTATTTGCTTTAAAGAGATCAAAGCTCTCTGAGGTCAACTCATCACTTTGATTAAAGAAGGTCGAAATCATCATAATAGACCTGTTGTAATTCCCAACCTCATTACCTAACATATTTAAATATTCATAAGAACCATTACCTAAATCTTCGACTCTAAAGTTTTCTTTGTAGTTATAGGAATGTTGCATATCTACACTCAGGTCAATAGTGAGATCTTTTATAGGCTGAGCATTTGCATCAACTTTAAAGGTCTTATTCGTATTGGATATATAGGCTTCATTAAAGTTTTCAAAGGTGGTTAAATGCCCCTGTTTTGCCAATTGAAAACGCACATCAGATTGAGAACCAAATACAAATCCAAGACTGGGCTCTCTTGTTCCAAATGCACCGATCTGTCTTGTGAATCCTGGAAGGAATTTACCGTTGTTTTCACTGTAACTCACATTGACTCTTTTTAAAGAAGTTATCAGCGATTTCCACAGTGGGGTTTTATTTTGATTCGGACTTGCATTGGCATTAGATCGTCCCGGCAAGAAATTCATTCCAGCAGTTCTCTTTTCCAAGCCTAAATAACGGTAAAAACGATTAAAAGTCATGGAAGCGTTAAAATTGTGAGTATTGGAATTTTGTATATTGTTGAGCTCTCCGCCAGCGACCTCTCTAACTGATTCATCTCCTCGTTTCCATTCAAAATTTGAAGTATAGGTATATTGAGCGTCTATAAAACTTAAGAATGGAAACTTGTCAAAAGGCAGTTTGTAATTGAGCTGAAACTGTTGATTAAAACGATCGGCTTTACCGTAGTTGAAAAAGTCGTCCCAAATAGTCAAATCTTGATTGATACCCGATTCCTTGTCCTGATCTAAATTAAAGTAGTTTCTGATGACGTTTTTAGAGTTGGCATTTAAATTGAGTCTTATGGATTTAGTAAGCTCGTGCTGAATGGCGTATTGCCAATTAAATAAATAGTTTCGCTGCTGGAGCAATGGCATATCTAGGGCGTCGACTCCGGGTGTTTGAACATCTCTAAACTGCTGTTCATTAAAGGATCGATCAAAAGTTGCATTAAAGGCAACAGAAGATGGGAGCAAATTAAAATTGACTTCTTTTAACCACTTCCAATAATCGCTCTTTAAAATAGAATCATTCTTAGCAAAGGGCTCAAGACTTAGTGGTTTGAACTGATAACCGTAAATCAATCCAGCCTTGATGTTTTCATCATTGAGGTGCTCTACCTCAAAATCTCTGTGCTGTGTTTGATTATAGGAATAATTAAGTGTGAGGTTTTCTGGATCGTAAAAATGATTTTTAACCTCTTCTTTTTCTGGATTTTTCTCCTTTCTAAGACCAATAAAATTAATGCTATTTCTCTTGGTATAGGATTCTGCTTGAGACAATATTAAATCGGCCTCTTGAGGATTATCTGCTGCACTGACACGATCAGAAAGCTCTAGATCCTCGTATACAGGGTCAAATTTAGGTGTTATGAGCTCTTCTGCTACTGAGTAATTCAGTGGCAGTTTTAATCCCCATTTTGATGGAAGCAAGGAGCCTAAATTAAGATTTGTCACCACATCATAGGATTGGGAATCTTCTCGTGAACGCTCATTGGGCATCTGATCGATACCACCAAAACCAGCAGTAGATTTTGATCCGTTAACCGATACTGACATAACATCAGCCATATTGAGATCCATAGAGGCTATAGCAGCCCAACCACCTTCTCTATTCATTCCGGAGAGTCTGAGCTCGTTAAACCACAATTCTCCTCTAGCTCTTTGGTCCGAAGTATTTTTAACCCCCACCATGATTCCTCGAATATTAGCAAGAGATGGATTTCCTCGAATACCGACTCGGCTAGATCCCTCAGGTCTTGGATCAAACTCTTGAACTTCAACTAACTCATCCCCGATGAGATCGTAATAAGTCAGTTCGCTTAAACTCTGATTCTGTATTCCCTTAGATTTAAGTCGAGCGAGCACCTCTGTAGCTATTTCAATCTCATTCTCAGAAGGCCAAATTTCTTGAGCAGTTGAAGCACCGAACTCTGTAAATTTCAAAGGAACCTCCACTTGATAGAAGTTTTCAGAATAATCCGTACCTATTCTCAAGAATCCAACCAGAGGTTTATCCGCTGAGGTATAATCAGTATCAGCGATCTTTTCAGCGTGAATAAACATTTTCAACCTCTTGTACTGGCGAACATCGTACTGGGTATTCTTAAACACCGCTCTAGAATCTTTGGGCTCTAGGTTTTTAACCACCAAAGACAATGACTGCTCGTTTTGACGAATAATAGTATTGTTGTTGTTAAGTTGCTCTCTAACAACTCCTGGAGGTAATACGTAAGGGATTGGTTTTCTGGTGTTATTTTCTTCAACATTTACAGTGCTGACATCTATTTGTGTATTGTCATCTGATGGGTCTGCATCAGTATCAGGAGTCAGGGATCGAGTGTAATTTCTCCAATCACCTCTTACTAAATCCAGCGTTGCAAAACGAAGCACTACTGGTTTTGAAAACCCTGTAAGATACATTCTCAAGAAACTGATGGATCTAAAATCAGAGATTCCACCTAAGGCATCTGTAAATGCTGAAAGAGGAATCTTATACTGAATCCATCGGGTGTTTAATTGATTTCCATTGGGCAGTTTAGGACTGAGTTGTTCTTTGATGTCCGTTACAAACTCATCGTTTATAGTTGTACCAGGTTTAATCTCAATCTTGTACTCGTAATAACTATCGACAGTATTCATAGTTAAATCTCTATCGATATCTTCCACATCAGGCAGAGTGGTAGATCCCCTATTGGTATTACTCACGGCTACTGGAGCGTTCCCTTCTGGATTGTTAAAGTCCTTATAGCGTTCTAGGATGGAACCAGATCTATTGAGGTAATAGTCATAATTATCTAAGGCAGGATCATTAGAAGGGTTATTGGTGTATACTGCAGCTTCTTCACTATCGCTTAATCCATCAAAACCAACGTCTTGTAATGCTCTATTTGCTTCATCTGCATCAAATGCGTACAATAAGGATTGGCTGGCTGGAACCTTACCCCAAGAGGTATCAGAAGAAAGAGCAGTTCCTGAGGTATCCGGCAATCCATTCTCGTACTGCTTTTTACCGTCCTTTAAAATATCCTCCGATATATTACCTAAATTAAATACCAATGTCCCTGGATCAGTTGCAATTCCATCTACATAGGGATCCAAAAGCCAAAACTGAATAAACTCAACATTGGCATTTTCAAAGTTAGTCGTACTCATCGGCCTCATAATACCGGCCCAACGATCATCTTCGTTTAAATTGTTAAAAGAACCATTGTTGTTATAAGGTCCTTTTTCTTCAGGGTAATAATTTAAATCAAGGGTTGTTTGAACAGTGGTCTGACCCTGAGCGATATCCACCTGAGGAAAAACCTCATCGATATAAATTCTCCTGGTCGGGTTAGTGGATAAATCATTATTGGAGATTCCATCGGGACGTTGAAAAGAATAGAATATAGGATCGATAGAATACCAAGCCATTTTGGCTCTTCCGTATCCATTTTTTAAATTCTCTAAATCGGTTGGTGAAGATCCAAATAATTGATCAGAACCGTCACCAAACTCCAATGGGGTACTCGCTAAGGACCACCCTAATGAACCTCGAATGTCAATCAGTGTTTGAGCGCCTTCAAAATCATCGATATAGGTTGTGGATTCTCCTTCAAAATCAGCAAATTTTGGTGTTCCAGGTTTGAGTGCAGCCATCTCGGCTCTTAATGATATATTCGATGGTGCCTGGGTCTCCACATTGGGAAGTTTGTTCGCTAACCTTGTTAAGAATGGAACCTCGGAAGAATAAATTAGGTTAAATCCATATATGGAATTATTCACCGGTTCAATACCATAACTCGCTTTTTGAGTTAAAGGACGCTCATTGAGATTCAAATAAGTTCCTCCAATGATAAATTTATCACTAAACTCATGGGTAATATTGATTCCAGAAAATCGTTTGTTTTGTTGTCCAAAAACAGCATTGTCCTCCACTGATATTTTTATAGGAGCATTAGAAGCCTCGAGTGAAGGATCTAAAAGCTGAACCGTTCCCAATTGATAATTAACTGTATAATCTACTCCTTCAACTAAGATTCTTCTTCCTACAGTTACTCGAACAGATCCTCTTGGAACATTAAATGCGCCAATTGGTATTCCATTTGAACTCGCAGATTTATACTGACCCTTAAGTAAGAACTTATTTTTTTCAGCCTTTTCAAAAGCCGAAGCTTTGGTTTGAGAATAGAGTTCTCTATAGACGTATTGTTTTTGGTTTTTATTATACCCCTGATCGTTCTGTGTGTCGTAATCTCCACCTCCTAATAAATCAAAGAGATACTCACCAAAAGGCTCTACTTTGGTAAAAATAATGGACCCTGTTCTGAGATTTATAGTTCTATCGGGAATAAAATCAAAGAATCCATCACCCTCGGGTTGTACATCTTTATAGCCATTTAGTCGATCAAAATTAAAGACGTTTAAAAGTGTTCGCTCTTCAAGGGGTTTAGGAGAAGAAGGCCATCCTTGTCCAAAACTACTATCTACTGGTGTGATGTAATTTCTAGGGCTCGGATTTGCATAGATAATATTGAATTTAAAATCTTCTTCGGAGAGTTGGTACGCCCCAGTAGGGTAAATATTTTTCATCATCAAATCCCAAATTGGATCCTTTACTGAAGTGATATTACTCTTGAGAAGTTTTAATATTAAGGCATTGTTTTGAAGTGCTGTTTGCTGATTGGCATTGGTCACAGAAGTAGACTCAACTCCCCCATTTGCAAATTCACCGACTTGATACACTTTACCGTTATAGGTGTACTGAAAGGCTACTGCGAGAATTTCATCTGCACTCAATCGCTGACTAAGAGATATATATCCCAATTGTGAATCGATAAAATAATCTCTTCCCTCTTCTAATTTATGAGCATTTTCAATGACCGCGTAATCAAAACCAGGATTGATCTTATAGCCAGGAGTATCAAAAGCCTGAGGTACTGTCGCTATATCTCTAACTTGATCTAAAAGAGCACCTCCTATCCCGATTTGTTCTGGATCAAAATCATTTGCATTATTGGTCGGTAAATAGGGTGCCGTTGGACTGTTAAAAAATCCAGAGGGGGTATTAGGATGTCTACCGATAATACTGTTATTGGGATTGGACTCTCCTAAATCTTGTAGTGCTACAATATTTCTAACATTGTTGGTTCGTTGAATCCTATTAGTCATCCAAACCTCTATTCGAGTAATCTGTACCTGTGAATTGACATATGGGTAATTTTCAAGTGCCTGATCGTACTGATCTCTAAAAAAATGAGATAAGAAAAAGTGTCGGTCTTCTTCGTAATCCAGAGCGGTCAAGTTAAAATCGTTGATGGTACCACCTCCTTGAGCGACCACTGAATTGTTTTGTGATCGTTGTTCAGAGAGGACCGTGGTCACTCGAGTCCTTCCGAATTTCATTTCCGTCTTTAATCCAAATAAGCTTTGGGCTCCTTGAATTAGAGAACTAGTCAGTGGCATCGATATATTACCAACTTCTATATTTTGAAGAATATTATCCTCGTTGGATTTAAACATATTTCCCACATTGGCAAGTGGATCCTGAGTGTTTATTCCAGAGACATCTACTCCAGTTACATCTTTAACGGTTGGCGGATTATACGATATTTTGATCAGGTTTTGAAAGTCAAAGGTAGCTTGAGTATCGTAATTAGCATTGATGGAGAGACGTTCTCCAATTTTACCGACCATTCCCAGACGAATCTGCTGGTCAAAATCAAAAGAGAGATTGGATCTGTTTCTCGGTGAAAGCGATGGGTTGTCATTCTTCTGCCATAGGACACCCATATCAACAGCAATAGAACCCTGAGGAATTAAACTTATTTCATCTCCGCCAAAAATAGTTTCTAAGACATCACTGTTCAACCTAAAATTTGGAAGAATATTCTTTAATGCAGATTGATCCTTATTGGATTGATTCTCGTATAGTTCTTGTTTTTCTCTAAAATAACTTTGAGTTGATTCCTTGCGGACTAATTCCCAATAGGCTTCGGGACTCAGAATAAGTGGATAACCAAGTTCGTATCCGGCGATAGGCATACTGAGCTCATAGTAGTTTTCTTCAGCATTGTAGATGTATTTTGAACCGACTCCTGTGGGCAATTTCATTTGAATAGAACGCAGTACTGCAGCGGTACTATCTTGTACAGCCTCTTGCTCCTGAGCTGATATTTTAAAAGTGACAGCAAAGAAGACAAGTATAAAACACAGTAGCTTTATATATGTAGCATCTATTCGTTTCAAGCTATTTTTTAAAGTTTTTTTAAGGCTATTTTGATAACAGCTTCGACCCCTAATTCACGATCCTCACCAAGTACAGCATCCACTACTTTTTCGGCCTGTTTTCTAGAAAAGCCCAATACTTCTAATGCAGATAACGCTTCTTCTTTAACTGTATTGTCTTGTTGTGGTAAAACTTCATCAAATTCGTAAACTTTTAAAATTTTATCCCTGAGTTCAATAATAAGACGCTGAGCCGTTTTAGCTCCTATCCCTTTGACAGACTGTATCTTAGATACATTTTCACTTGCAATCGCTCCTCTTAATTCCTCTGAAGTCAAAGATGATAAAATTGTTCTAGCAGTATTCGCTCCAATTCCTGAAACAGAGATCAAAAGCCTGAAAATTTCTCGTTCTATTTTTTGAGCAAATCCAAAAAGCGTATGAGAATCTTCTTTTACTTGTAAGTGGGTAAAAAGCTCAATTGATTCTTCAGAACCTATAAGGGAATACGTATTGAGAGAAATATGCAATTCATATCCAACACCACCACAATCGATAATCACTGAAGTGGGGTTTTTCTCAACTAATCTTCCTCTAATATGAGTAATCATATTTATTTGTTTGTTTTATTTCGTTCTTGAGCATCCAATACCGTTATAGCAGTCATATTGACAATTTCAGAAACACTAGACCCCAGTTGTAGTACGTGAACAGGATGGTTAATTCCCATTAAAAAAGGTCCTATCGAATCTGATTTATTAACTTCTTTAAGCAATTTATAGGTAATATTCGCGGATTCCAAATTAGGGAACACCAAAGTATTTACTTGTTTTCCGGAGAGCTTAGAAAAAGGGAATATTTTCTGATGTAATTCCTTGTTAAGCGCAAAATCCAACTGTAGTTCACCATCTACAATCATCTCTGGATAATGTTCGTGCAAGTGTCGAACAGCCTTTTTAACCTTATCGGCATTTGGATGAATGGAGGACCCAAAGTTAGAATAGGACAACATTGCCATCACTGGTTCAAAACCAAAGGCCTCTACCATTGATTTAGTCATCAATGCAATATCTGTAAGACATTCGGTACTAGGATCGATATTCATGGAGGTATCCGCTAGGAAAATAGGCCCCTGATCGGTAATCATAATATTAGCAGAAGCTACCCTGTTGTAGCCCTCACTCACTCCGATAATTTCTAAATAAGGTTTAACAACTGATGAAAAGGCTCTAGAATAACCAGAGAGCATTCCATCTGCATCACCCATTTTAACCATCATAGCTCCGAAATAAGTGCGTTCACGCATCCTGCTCAAGGCTAAGTATTTTGTAATACCTGTTCGCTTTCTACCTTCCCAATAACGCATTCCGTAATCTTCGCGTTTTTCTTCGGCTGCATCAGCTTTAGGATCGATTATTTCGATGGCTCCATCAAATTCCAACTCCTCCATCAACTCCTTAATGATATGCTTTCTTCCTAAAATAATAGGAATTGCGATTCCTTCCTCGTAAACAATTTGGGCCGCTTTGATAACATCGAGTTGTTCCCCTTCAGCAAAAACAATTCGCTTAGGATCCGATTTAGCTCTGTTGTGAATTTGTCGAACTAATTTCTTTTCAGATCCAGATCTCAAAAAGAGTTCCTGTTTGTACTTATCCCAATCTTCAATGGTCGTCTTCGCAACTCCAGAATCTATCGCCGCTTTAGCAACCGCTGGTGGAATGCGTTCGATTAATCGCGGATCAAAAGGTTTTGGGATAATATAGTCGCTTCCAAAGGTCAATTTCTTCTCCTGATAAGTAATATTGACTTCTTCAGGAACTGATTCTTTAGCTAAATCTGCGATCGCTTTCACAGCAGCCATTTTCATTTCTTCATTGATCTTTGTAGAACGAACGTCCAATGCGCCTCTAAAAATATATGGGAACCCCAATACGTTATTTACCTGGTTCGGGTGATCTGAACGACCGGTTGCCATGATAATATCATCACGAGTAGCAATTGCTAGATTGTAATCAATTTCAGGAGTGGGATTTGCCAGAGCAAATACAATAGGGTTTTTAGCCATTGTCTTGAGCATTTTTGCATCTACCACATCGGCTATTGAGAGCCCCACAAACACATCCGCACCAACCATTGCTTCTTCTAGAGAATTGATATCTCTCGAGCTAGCAAACTCTGCTTTTGAGGCTGCAAGGTTTTCTCGATCTTTTCGAATTACCCCTTTGGAATCACACATTACAATGTTCTCGTCTTTAGCTCCAAATGCCTTGTAAAGTTTGGTACAAGATACAGCTGCCGCACCAGCTCCATTAATCACTATTTGCACCTCCTCAATATTCTTCTCAGCGAGCTCCAAAGCGTTTAAAAGTGCAGCTGCAGAAATGATCGCAGTCCCGTGCTGATCGTCGTGCATTACTGGAATATCTAATTCTTCCTTTAAACGACGCTCTATTTCAAAGGCTTCAGGAGCCTTAATATCTTCAAGATTAATACCCCCAAAACTCGGAGCAATAGTCTTTACAGTTTCTACAAAACGATCGACGTCTTTGGTGTCTAATTCTATATCAATACTGTCTAAATCAGCAAAAATTTTAAAAAGTAAACTCTTACCTTCCATTACGGGCTTTGAAGCCTCTGGTCCAATATCTCCTAATCCTAATACTGCGGTACCGTTCGTAATCACAGCCACTAAATTTCCCTTATTGGTGTAGCGATAAGCCTGATCTACATCTTTTTCAATTTCTAAACAGGGTTCAGCTACACCAGGTGAATAAGCCAATGCCAAATCACGCTGGGTCGCATAAGGTTTTGTAGGAACAATTTTAATTTTTCCAGGATTGGGCTTTGCGTGATAGATCAAAGCCTCCGCTCTCATTCTCGATTTACTACTCATACTGTTGAAATATACTTCAAATTTAAGTTTAATTCACTGAACAACCCATACTTTAATTACAAACAAGCACCTTATTTATTCACATACTGTAGATTTCTTGTGATACCTGAAAATTTAGTTCGTTTTAAAGGGGATTTTCGAGCAATTTCTGAAAAGACTTCCTCGGTAAGTTCGTTCCACTGAGTCTTGGTGTAATTCACATAGGGTTTAGGAGTAAATCGCTCTTCGTGATGGGTAGATGAAAATCGATTCCAAGGACATACATCTTGACACACATCACATCCAAAGATCCAGTCGTCAAATGAATCAGTCAAACTAGAGGGCATTGCTCCTTTGAGTTCTATAGTTAAATACGAAATACACGAATTTGAATCTATTTCAAAGGGAGCTTTAATCGCATTTGTAGGACATGCATCGATGCAAGCAGTACAGCTACCACAGTGATCTGTAGCGATGGCAGTATCGTAAGCCAGAGGCAAATCGATTATCAGTTCAGAGATAAAGTAAAAAGAACCCTGTTTTTTAGTGATTAAATTGGCGTTTTTACCAATCCAACCCAAACCTGAGCGCTTCGCCCATGCACGTTCTAATACGGGAGCAGAATCTACAAAAGCTCTCCCTCCTACTTCGCCAATTTCATCATTGATATAGTTCAAAAGCGCCTTTAATTTGTCTTTTACGACATAGTGATAATCTTCTCCATAGGCGTATTTTGACACTTTATAAGAATCAGAAGAATCGATTGGTTCTGGATAATAATTGAAGAGAAGACTTATGACAGATTGGGCACCATCGACGAGTAATCGAGGATCCAATCGCTTGTCAAAATGGCCTTCCATATAGGACATTCCCGCCTGATGATTAGCATTGAGCCAAGCTTCTAAACGAGGGGCTTCTTCTTCTAAAAACTCAGCTTTTGAGATACCACAAGCCATAAAGCCAAGTCTCTTGGCTTCCTCTTTAATGAGTTTACTATAAGAATTTAACTGAGAAGACATTTTAAAACAATCCTGCTTGTCCTTTAGGGGTCTTACCGAGGTGTTTGTAGGCGAATTCTGTCGCTTCTCTACCTCGAGGAGTACGCATGATAAAACCTTGCTGAATCAAAAAGGGTTCGTATACTTCTTCGATCGTTTCAGCGCTTTCAGATACGGCAGTAGCTAAGGTTGTAATACCCACAGGGCCACCCTTAAACTTATCGATTAGGGTTATTAAGATTTTATTGTCCATCTCATCCAATCCATGCGCATCCACATTTAGGGCCTTTAATCCATATTTTGCAATCTTCATATCGATAGCACCATTGCCCTTTATTTGAGCAAAATCACGTACCCTTCTCAGTAATGAATTTGAAATCCTAGGGGTTCCCCTACTTCTACCAGCAATTTCAATAGCTGCTTCTTCATCGATAGGGGTTTTCAAGATGCCTGCGGATCGCATCACAATACTCGATAATAACTCGGTATTGTAGTATTCCAACCTGGATTGTATTCCAAAACGGGCTCTCATGGGTGCTGTCAATAGTCCCGAACGAGTCGTTGCACCGATAAGGGTAAAGGGATTGAGGTTGATTTGAACCGAACGCGCATTGGGACCACTCTCAATCATGATGTCAATCTTATAATCTTCCATTGCTGCATAGAGGTATTCTTCAATCACTGGGCTCAATCGGTGAATTTCATCGATAAAGAGCACATCTCGCTCTTCTAAATTAGTGAGTAAGCCAGCTAAATCTCCTGGCTTGTCCAATACAGGTCCTGAAGTAACTTTAATTCCAACACCTAGTTCATTAGCTAGTATGTGTGCTAGTGTTGTTTTACCTAGTCCCGGAGGTCCGTGAAAAAGCGTGTGATCCAGCGCATCATTTCTCATATTAGCAGCCTGAACAAAGATAGAGAGGTTCTCAAGCACCTTTTCTTGACCTGCAAAATCGTCAAAACTCAAGGGCCTCAGTGCTCTTTCTATATCTACTTCTTCTTTGGAAAAGTTTTCAGAAGTTGGATCTAAATACTCATTCATCATCGTAAAGGTAGGTCTTTTAGGCTAATAGTTGGAGTAGTTTCAAATGCTTTCTTAAAGATTTTAGCAGTTCCTAAAAAGGATTTTACATCTAAAGTAGCTGTCCCGTAGAAATTAAGAGTAGACTGATGATCCATAGACATTTGAACCTTGTCTAGAACGTATATATCTGCAACAGCAGTCTCAGTCATATGAAGCACAGCTGTAGTAGTTTTAAACCCACTTCCCTTAAATAAACTGTTATTTCCTTGCTCGATAAAAAGCTCCTCACAGCTTCCTAAGGCAGTGAGACTTGATCGGTCGTTCAAATTAATAGATACGCTTTTAAAAACACCAGATAGAGCAGCTGAGGATCTGTCTGAAGCTTCCATTTTAAAATCCTCCAATGTAGCTGTTAATTTAAGGCTTGCATTAGCCTCGAGCCTAGCTCCTAGTTTAGATGCAATACCAAATACTTCAAGCGCTGTTTTATCAAATGCCTCAATTTCTAAATCAGCATCATTTGAATTGATATCAATTTTTATCTGACCTCCATTTAATTTTATAGACTTTAGGGTCGTATAGTTAATTTGGATCTGTAACTCTTTTTTAGATTTTATTCGGTAATAAGAACCGATGTGTAATACGGAGTCCTTTACCTCAAATTTAAATACAGGAGGAAGGTTGTCATCCGCAACAAAGTGAACAATTGGTTCAGTTCCCTTTTTAAAACTCAGGTCCAAATCCTCCTCAACTACAATTGAATGAAAGGGTTCCAAAGCCTTATCAACTACAGCGACAACTCTATTTCCTTTAATGTCGGGTTTCTTTTGTGCAAAAGCAGTAGTGGAACAGATAAATAATAACACCAGAGATAATAAGGAGGTATAGCGACTCTTGAGCATAGGGATATATTTTTGATTAAATTACAAAAAATACAAACGCATAAAAAAAGCCTTCTGTTAAAGAAGGCTCTTTTTATTCATAGGTTATAAACATCTTAGTGATGTAATTCCTCTTCATCTGGACCCATTGGAACATTCTGAGGAGTAAAATCTTGTCCTGGAATCACATACTCACCGTTCTTGTCAGTCTTCGAATAATCGTAAGCCCAACGGTGAACCTCTGGAATCGCTCCTGGCCAGTTTCCGTGCATATGCTCTACTGGAGCAGTCCATTCCAAAGTATTGGCTCTCCAAGGGTTTTGCTCTGCTTTCTTTCCGTAGAAAATACTGTATACAAAATTGTATATAAAGACTAGCTGAGCAAATGCTGCAATAATAGCGAATACCGTAATTAGTATTTGAACATTCGTCAATTCGTCGAACATTGGAAATGCAGTGTTTTCATAATAACGTCTTGGCACCCCTGCCATTCCAACAAAGTGCATTGGGAAGAATACCCCATAGGCACAGACAGCTGTAATCCAGAAGTGAACATATCCTAAGTTTTTGTTCATCATCTTACCAAACATCTTTGGGAACCAGTGATATACACCAGCAAACAATCCGTAGAGTGCAGAAATACCCATTACCAAGTGGAAGTGAGCTACTACAAAGTAAGTATCGTGAACGTTGATATCAAGTGTTGAATCTCCTAGAATAATACCGGTAAGACCTCCTGTTACAAAAGTAGACACCAATCCGATAGAGAATAACATCCCAGGATTAAATTGCAGGTTACCCTTCCAAAGAGTGGTGATATAGTTAAATGCTTTTACCGCAGATGGAATCGCAATTAATAGGGTTGTAAAAGTAAAGACCGAACCTAAGAACGGATTCATTCCAGATACAAACATATGGTGACCCCAAACAATAGTAGATAGGAATGCAATAGCGATAATCGAAGTTACCATGGCTCTATATCCAAAGATCGGTTTTCTAGCATTGGTAGACATAATCTCAGAAGTAATCCCTAATGCAGGTAATAATACAATATATACCTCAGGGTGACCTAAGAACCAGAATAAGTGTTCGAAAAGCACTGGTGATCCTCCTTGATAGTGTAACACTTCTCCTTGGATAAAAATATCTGAAAGGTAAAATGAAGTACCAAATCCTCTATCCATAATCAACAATAAGGCTGCTGATAACAATACAGGGAAAGAAACAACACCGATAATAGCTGTCACAAAAAACGCCCAAATAGTAAGCGGTAAACGCGTCATCGACATCCCCTTAGTTCTGAGGTTTAGAACTGTAACAATATAGTTAAGCGATCCTAAAAGAGATGATGCGATAAAGATTGCCATAGATACCAACCATAAGGTCATCCCTAATCCAGATCCAGACTGCGCCATTGGAAGTGCAGAAAGCGGTGGATAAATAGTCCAACCTGCTGAAGCTGCTCCTGTTTCCACAAAAAGAGAAAGCAACATAATTACAGCTGAGGTAAAGAACAACCAATACGATAGCATATTTAAGAAACCAGAAGCCATATCTCTAGCTCCAATTTGCAACGGAATTAATAAGTTACTAAAGGTACCACTCAATCCAGCAGTAAGTACAAAGAATACCATAATGGTACCGTGAATAGTTACCAAAGAAAGATACATTTCAGCATCCATTACTCCATCAGGAGCCCATTTACCTAAAAGCGCCTCAAATATTGGAAAGGATTTTCCTGGCCATGCTATTTGCATTCTAAATAGAATTGACATAGCAATACCAATAATACCCATGATTAATCCAGTAATTAAGTACTGTTTAGCAATCATCTTGTGATCCTGGCTAAAGATGTACTTCGTTACGAAGGTCTCTTTGTGGTGATGCCCGTGATCTTCTGAATGTTCGTTTGCGTGTGCAGACATATTTGGAATATATTAATTTGTGTGGTTAATTAATTTTTAGTTAGCGGCCATTTGTTGACCAAAAGTCGTTTGTGATGCTAACCATTGGTTATATGATTCTTCATCCTCAACGATAATCTTCATTTGCATATTGTAATGTGATTTTCCACAAATCTTATTACATAACAAAACGTAATCAAACTCCCATGGATCAGAATTTTCTTCTCCACGAGCTGCTCTTTCTGCTCTAATTGCATTGGTGCGTTCTACCTTGGCTTGAACATCCTTTTTAGCACGCATTTCAGCAGTGGTCACTGTAGGAGTAAATGAAAATTCTGTTACCATTCCAGGCACACAGTTCATCTGAGCTCTAAAGTGAGGCATATAAGCAGAGTGTAACACGTCTTGAGAACGCATTTTAAAGTTTATTTTTCGACCAACTGGTAAGTGTAGTTCTTTAACGATCACATCATCAGCGGCGTAGCTATCAGACTCGTCTAGACCTAGTATATTGGCTCTGTCAATATCGATTAAACGCACATTGGCATCTCCGAGTACATTGTCATCCCCAGCGTAACGAGCTGTCCAATTAAACTGTTGAGCGTATAACTCTATAACTACAGGGTCATCGTCGTCATTGATGTCCATGATTTCAGACCAAGTGTACAATCCCCAAAGGATTAATACCGCAAGAGCGACAACAGGAATCCCTGTCCAAAGCAATTCTAATTTATTGTTATCTGCGTAGTATAGTGCTTTAACACCTTGCTTTCCTCTGTATTTAAAAGCGAAATAGTGTAAGAGTGCTTGTACTACAACAAGAACAAATAAGATAATGGCAAATGATGTTAACATCAACGCATCGTAATCTGAACCGTGTTCAGAAGACGCAGCAGGTAACAACACCTTCGTGTACTTTACAAAACTGAAGATGGTAATTCCGTAGATGAAAATCAAAAACCCAAACATCAAATAGCCGTTGATTCTATTGTCCTTGTCATTGGCAATTTGATTTTGATCCTTGCCTGATTGAGACAATTCAAAAATCTTAGTCATCTGATAAATTGCAGCTCCAAGAAAAACTAAAACAGCTATGGTTAAAAATGCAGTCATCGTATATATAATGATTTAGGTTGTTTATTAATAATGAAAATGTTTACTCTCTTCAATCAATGGATTGTTTTCTGGAGTGAGTGGTGCCTTAGTCAATTCTGTGAACACTACAAAAATAAACAGTCCAGCAAAGAACAATAAAGCACTGATCTCCGTAAGACCTATAGACCATTGATCTCCTACAGTTGCAGGAACAATCATATGGTAAACGTCTAAGTAGTGACCAAATAAGATGATTAAACCAGTCATGATTACCAACCAATTGATGCGTTTGAAATCTGAATTCATAAGCAACAATATAGGTAATACAAAATTAATGGCAATCATCAGTGAATATGACAATTTGAAATCTTGAATTCTAGTCACAAAATAAGTTACCTCTTCTGGAATGTTTGAATACCAGATCAACATAAATTGAGAGAACCATAAATAGGTCCAGAAAATAGAGAAGGCAAACATAAACTTAGCCAAATCGTGAATATGACTATTATTCACCTGAGGTAAATATCCTTTTGATTTTAAATAAATAGTGATCATCGCAAGAACGGTAACTGCAGATACAAACATCGTTGCAAACACATACCATCCAAATAAGGTAGAGAACCAGTGTGGATCCACACTCATTACCCAATCCCAAGACATCATTGATTCCGATACTAAGAAGAATACTAAGAATCCAGCTGATACTCTAAAATTCTTTACAAAGTTTGAATTGTCTGAAGCTTTATCTTGAGCTATAGACCACTTTCTAGAAAGGGTTCTATAAGCAATCCAACCTCCGAGGTAAATTGCAGCTCTAATTAAAAGAGCTGGACCGTTTAAGTAACCTGACTTTCCTTGAATGAGCTTGTCATGAGCTACTACCTCAGGATCTAACCACACAAATAAGTGGTTCATATGAGCTACAGAAAGAGCCAAAAGAACAAAAACAATAATTCCTCCAGGAACCATATAAGCAGTAATTCCTTCCATCACTCTAAAGAGCAATGGTGACCAACCTGCTTGAGCTGCGCGGTTAATTCCATAAAAAGCTAAAATCCCAAGTGCTATAAATAAGAAAAACAAAGCAGCGACATATACAGCTGCCCATGGCTTATTTTGAAGTTGGTGTAATAAATGAGTGTCGTGCTCTGAATCGTGTGAATCAGCAGTGGCACTATGATCTGCTTCAGCAGAATCGTGAGTAGCAGCTTGAGCGTGAGAATCACCGTGACCTCCATCGTGTTGAGCTACTATTGCCTTTGCTTCTTCAACAGTTGAAGGAGCAGACATAAATCCTATTGCAATACCAATAACTCCAACAGCCATAAGGATGAAGGATGCTATTCTAAGTCTATTTGAAAATGTATACATATTACTTTACTTATCGGTAATTATTTTGTTAAGTCTTCTTTTAACTTCATCACATAGTTAGCAACTAACCAACGTTCTTTTAAGTTCAATTGATTCTTATAGGAACCCATTGAATTAAGTCCGTAATAAATAGTGTGATAAGTACTTCCTATAGTGACATCTCTTGCAACATCAGCATAAGTAGGTACTCCTAAGAATTTTTCTCTCTTTACCAAGTTACCTTGACCATCTCCCTTAGTTCCGTGGCATATTGCACAGTAAATATTGTAGAGCTCTTTTCCAGCTTTTAAATTTTCAGCAGTATTCAAATCCTCAAAAGGAACTGGTTGAACACGAGCAGCTTCTTTACCTTCCATACTATTTGCGTACTCATAAGGCATATATCCTCTAGCTATTGTATTTGCTACAGGTACTCCAGCTGCAGATGCATCCATAAATTCTATAGGAAGGTAGGTGTCGTAACCTACTTCATCGTACATATTTGGAAAAAGAACGTAATTTCTATCTGTTTTACTATTGTTACAAGATGCTAAAACAGCTGTAATTGCAACTAATACTATGGTTTTAATACTATTTCTCATAATCTGCTAACTACTTTTCTTCAGATTTAATTTCTACGGCTCCTGTTTCTGATAACAGCTTTTTAATTTCTGCTTCCTTATCCCCAGCTACAATCTCCATTACAAAGTGATCATCAGTGGTGCGCACATCAGGATTTTCAGCCTTTTTAAACGGCCATAATTTTGAACGCATATAAAAGGTGATGACCATAAGGTGAGCTGCAAAGAATACCGTTAATTCAAACATAATCGGCACAAATGCAGGCATGTTTTCTATATAGGAAAAACTCGGTTTCCCTCCAATATCTTGAGGCCAGTCTTGAATCATGATGAAATTCATCATTACTACTGCCACTGCTAGACCAATGAGTCCATAGATGAAGGCAGTAATTGCAATTCTAGTTGGTGCAAGGCCCATTGCCTTATCCAAACCGTGAACTGGAAAAGGAGTATACACCTCTTCAATGTGATATTTAGCTTCTTTTACTTTCTTAACAGCTAACAATAGGATATCGTCGTCGTTATAAAATGCTTGAACTACTTTAGATGCCATAACTATTGATCCTTTTTAGTTGATTTTTTTGCTTGAGCTGCAGCCTTTGGCATTTCGTACAAAGGTTTTCCAGCTTCTCTTAATTTTTTGTACTTCTCTCCAGAAGATTTCAAAATAGTCTTCACCTCTGCTTGAGCGATCACTGGGAAGGTTCTAGCGTATAAAAGGAAGAGTACAAAGAAGAATCCTATGGTTCCAACAAAGATTCCTATATCCACAAATGTAGGAGAGAACATAGACCATGATGATGGTAAGTAATCTCTGTGAAGAGAGGTTACGATAATTACAAAACGCTCAAACCACATTCCGATGTTTACCACAATAGAGATAAAGAAAGAGAACATAATAGAAGTTCTCAATTTCTTAAACCACATCAATTGTGGTGAGAACACATTACAAGTCATCATCGACCAATACGCCCAAGCGTAAGGTCCTGTAGCTCTATTTAAGAAGGCGTATTGTTCGTACTCAACACCTGAATACCACGCCATAAACAACTCAGTGATATAAGCACATCCAACGATAGAACCCGTAATCATAATTACGATGTTCATAAGTTCTATATGCTGAATAGTGATATAAGCCTCTAAATTAGACACCTTTCTCATGATGATAAGAAGGGTGTTTACCATTGCAAATCCAGAGAAAATTGCTCCAGCAACAAAGTATGGAGGGAAAATAGTAGTATGCCATCCTGGAATTACAGAAGTTGCGAAGTCAAAGGATACAATGGTGTGTACAGAAAGTACCAGTGGTGTAGCTAAACCAGCTAATACCAATGAAACCTCTTCAAAACGCTGCCAGTCTTTTGCTCTACCAGTCCATCCGAAACTCACTAATGAGTAGATCTTCTTTTGGAATGGTTTAACCGCACGGTCTCTGATCATTGCGAAGTCAGGCAATAAACCAGTCCACCAGAATACTAATGAAACTGATAAATAGGTAGAAATCGCAAATACATCCCATAAGAGTGGTGAGTTAAAGTTTACCCACAGTGATCCAAATTGGTTTGGAATTGGAACTACCCAATAAGCCAACCATGGACGACCCATGTGAATGATAGGAAATAAACCAGCCTGGATTACAGAGAAAATAGTCATTGCCTCTGCAGATCTGTTGACTGCCATTCTCCACTTTTGTCTAAAGAGTAAGAGTACTGCAGAAATCAGAGTCCCTGCGTGACCAATACCTACCCACCAAACAAAGTTGGTAATATCCCATGCCCAACCTACGGTTTTGTTTAATCCCCAGGTACCAATACCTGTAGTAATTGTGTAAATAATACTACCCAATCCCCAAAGGAAGGCAGTAAGAGCAATTGAGAAAACGATCCACCAATGTTTATTGGCCTTTCCTTCGACAGGAGCAGCAATATCAACGGTTACATCGTGATAACCTTTGTCTCCTAAAACTAGTGGTTTACGTATAGGTGCTTCGTAATGCGACGCCATAATTTATATATAGTTACGTTCGTTATTTATTATTATGCTTCTGATGTATTTCTAACTTTCACTTGATACATCACATTAGGTTTTGTTCCAACGTGTTCTAACAAGTGATACATACGATCATCTTCTTTAAGTGCTGCAATTTTACTCTCAGCATCATTGATATCTCCAAATACCATTGCTCCATTACCACAAGCTGCAGAACAAGCCGTCTGGAATTCTCCATCCTTAATTGCTCTACCATCTCTCTTGGCATCGAGAATAGTTTTTTGAGTTTTTTGAATACACATAGAACACTTCTCCATAACCCCACGTGAACGTACATTCACATCTGGGTTGATTACCATCTTACCGAGGTCATTGTTCATGTGGAAATCAAACTCATCGTTATTATTGTACAAGAACCAGTTGAAACGTCTTACTTTGTAAGGACAGTTGTTAGCACAGTAACGAGTACCAACACAACGGTTGTACGCCATATGGTTTTGACCTTGTCTAGAGTGCGATGTAGCAGCTACTGGACAAACAGTCTCACAAGGAGCGTGATTACAGTGCTGACACATTACTGGTTGGAAAGCGACTTGTGGATTCTCCGTTGGATCTTCCATAGATCTAAATCCTCCAAGAGAACCTTCATCTCCAAACAATCCACTAAAGTTATCTTTCTTCTGGTTGTCTGCCTCAAAGCTCTCCTCAGAAGAATAGTATCTATCGATACGCAACCAGTGCATATCTCTGGATTTTCTGATCTCTGCCTTACCTACAACTGGTACGTTGTTTTCTGCGTGACATGCAATTACACATGCTCCACATCCAGTACATGCATTTAAGTCGATAGAAAGATTAAAGTGATGTCCTATTGAACGATCAAAATCATCCCAAAGACTAACAGATGTCGCCTCTACCTCTTGGTGATCTAATGAAACCTTTGGGGTCTCATTCCAATGAGCAGCGTCTTTAGTGTTAAATATTTCCAGGGTAGTTTCTTTGATGATATCACCTCTACCCATCAATGTATTTTGAAGCTGAACACAAGCAAACTCGTGCATTCCTGAAGCTAAGGCAACAGAAACTTCCTGAGAAGAACTAAAGTTTTGGTACAATGGATAAGCATTGACACCAACTTGCATTTCAGATTTAATTCCAGCCACTTTTCCAAATCCTAAAGCTAATCCAATAGTTCCAGGAGCTTGTCCTGGTTGAATAACCGCAGGAACTGTAACAGAAGAACCTCCAACAGTTAAATTGATATAAGATCCATCTAATCCACCATTAGCATCGTTTTCATTAACAACTCCTAAAGCAACAGCATCAGCTTTAGATACAGTTGCGTAGTTGTCCCAACTTACACGAGAGATTGGATCAGGCATTTCTTGTAACCAAGGGTTGTTAAACTCTTGACCATCACCCATTGAAGTCTTTGTATATAATTGAAGCTCAAAAGCAGCTGAACTAGAAGCAGCGATATGAGATGCAGCATTTGATGCATCAACAGTAGTATAGCTAGCAGCAGCAGCTGACTGAGCAAACACCCCATCGTGTAAGGCTTGATTAAACGAAGCTCCAGATAAGATTGAATCATTCCAATTTGACTTGATATAATCAAAATAAGAAACATCTGATTTACCTAACCAAGTTAAAATTGAAGTTTGAATTTGTCTTGTATCAAACAACTCTTTAATAGCAGGTTGCTGTAATGCAAAATGTCCTTTCTTAATTTCAACATCTCCCCATGACTCTAGGTAATGAGAAGCAGCTCCAGCATACTGAAATGCTTCAACTGTTTCATTAGCCAATTGAGAGAAGGCTACTGTCAATGAAACATTTGATAATGCTGCGTTAAAATCAGCAGCATTTGGCAAGCTATAAGATGGATTCACACCATCTGTAATAAGCGCACTTACCTTTCCTGCATTCATATCATCTACTAAAGCTGAAAGTTCAGCATTATTTGACGATCTGATATATCGTGGAGCAGAAGCCTCAAAAGCTTCACTCTGAATTAAATTGTTAATTGCTAAAACGACTTTTTGAGAATGCTCACAATCCAATCCAGTTACAACAACTGCTTTAGATCCCGCTTTCTCAATTGAATTAACCATCGCTTCAACAGCAGCTTGTTGCGCATCTGACAAACTAACAGAAACAGAAGTTCCTGATAACTTAGCATACAATGCTGCTAAGATGTGTTTTTGAACAACAGAATTAGCCATCACTCTCTTATCGGCATTAGCTCCTGATAAGGTCATATTTGCTTCTACCTGATAGTGCTTAGACATTTTACCATGCTTTGGCACTCTACCTTTTGCATATCCAGCATCGTATCCACCACCTTGCCAGTCTCCTAAGAAATCAGCACCGATTGAAACAATAACGTCTGCATTTTCAAAATTGTAATCAGCTAAAGCACGCTCACCGTAAACAGCTTCAAAAGCATTGAGTGCAGCATCAGAAGACACAGTGTCATAGCTGATGTGCTTAACTTGAGGATACTTTTCCTGTAATTCTGAGATTAATTTTGCAGTAGAAGGACTCGCATAAGTTGGAGTCATTAATACAACAGATTTAGAACCAGATTTTGTCGCTTCTAAATGAGAGATAACTGCAACGTCTAAATCGTCCCAAGAAATAAAATCAGATCCATTGGAAGGACCTTGAAGACGAGTTGAATCGTAAAGCGATAAAACAGAAGCTTGAACACGAGCATTCGCTACTCCTTTTACAGAAGCTTCAGCATTATTCTCAACCTTTATTGGTCTACCTTCTCTTGTTTTAACTAAGATACTAGCAAAATCGAAACCATTTGCAATGGCAGTAGCGTAGTAATTCGCAACACCAGGTACAATCTCTTCAGGCTGTACTACATAAGGAATGGTCTTGACAACAGGTCCCTCACAAGCAGCTAAAGAAGCTGCAGCCGTACTAAATCCAACAAACTTTAAGAAGTCTCTTCTGTTTGTAGATGTTTCAGATAAAGTTTCCTTATCACCCATAAATTTATCAACGGGTAACTGCTCAACAAATTCGTTTTGCTTTAGCGTCTCAACAATGGAATCGTTCGGACTTAATTCCGCTTCGTTTTTCCAGTATATTTTGTTTGATGCCATATGATATATAATGTTCTTCTGTTTCTAATTTATTAGTAGTGACACTTACCGCATTCTAATCCACCCATTTGGGCTGCAGTCAATTCTTCTACTCCGTATTTTTCTGAAAGTGCTTTGTGAATGCTTTCATAGTACTTATTGTCCTTTACATTCACATTTGTAGTTCTGTGGCAATTGATACACCATCCCATTGTAAGAGGTGAATGTTGCTCGAGTATTTCCATAGTTTCAACAGGACCGTGACAAGTTTGACATTCCAAACCAGCTACCGTAACGTGTTGAGAGTGGTTAAAGTATGCAAAATCAGGTAATTTGTGAACACGAACCCATTCTACTGGTTGTGTCTCACCTGTATATTCCATCCATTCTTCATCCCATCCTACAGCTGCGTATAATTTTTTGATTTCAGCAGTGTAGAACTCATTCGTATATCCATTCGCTAAATCTTCAGCTGATGGCCCTTCTGGATTTCCTACATACTCATAAATTGATTTGTGACAATTCATACAAACGTTTAATGAAGGAACTCCGGATGTTTTTGAACTACGAGCAGATGAGTGACAGAACTTACAGTCGATTCCGTTATCTCCAGCGTGAATTTTATGTGAAAAGTGGATTGGTTGAACAGGAGCGTATCCTTGATCAACACCAACTTGCATAAAGTATCCAAACATATGATAGGCAGAAGCCAACAATAATAAAATAACAGTAACCAATATTAAGAATTGGTTTTGAGCATAAGCCTTCCACAAGGACTTGCGTCCAGTCGTATCAATCTCAATTCCGTTAGCAGCTGCAAATCGCTTAAGGGTTTTCGTTACTAGATATAACATCATTAGTAAAAGCCCTAAAACAACTGCCAATGCTCCTAAGAGTATTTCAGTACCAATACCAGCTTCTGAAGATCCTTCCCCAGAAGTCGCAGCAGCAGCTTGTACTGGTGCAGGTGGAGGAGCTTGAGTATAAGCAATGATATCGTTGATATCTTGATCACTCAAGGTTGGAAAAGCGTTCATCGGAGTTTGATTGTACTCGTTGTAAATCGCTAATGCTCGATCATCTCCTGCTTTTATTAAAGCCTGATTGTTTTTGATCCATTTGCTGATCCACTCCATATCTCCTTCGTACTTATCGTACACTCCGGCTAGAGCAGGACCTGTCATCTTTCTTGTTAGAGAGTGACAAGCAGCACAGTTCTGATTGAATAATTGCTTTCCTTTAGCTGCATCACCAAGATCTTGTGCGTGCGAAGAAGTTGGAGCAAGCATTAATAGAGCCATTAGAGCCCCTAAAAAGAAAGTAATTGGATTGCGGTATAGTACCTGTTTCATATTATATAAATATTGC
>DAIRFL010000147.1:0-2401 GCA_036795105.1 Flavobacteriaceae bacterium
GTTTAAACTTGCCTTTTCACTACTTAATTTTCTATTGTTAAATGCAATTCGCGCTTCTGTAATATCAATTGATGGATGTTCTCCTAGTTCCACATTCTTTTCGATATTCTTCAATCGACGTTCTGCATTGATTAAATAATCCTTGTAAATACGCTTAATTCTATAAGCTTTGAGCCAATTAAAGTAACTGATGGTCGCCTGATAGAGTATTTCATTAACGCTGATTTGATTATCTGCTTTTGCTTGTTCTCTATAGAGTTTAGCTTGCTTTAAAGTAGCCATTCGCTCATTGATCAAAAGTCCTTTCGCAAGGGATACTTCTGCACCCACTTGATAGATTTTTTTGCCTGAGGTGTACAGAGCAGGGTTGAGATATTCCCCTGAATTTTCTTCCATGGCTGCTTTGAATTCAATTCCATACCAAGTAGGAATTTTAAAAGCTGAATTTAACTGATTGTAATAATTAGTCCCTTTAAATTCTTTAGAAGCGTAATCGACTTCTATTTTTGGGTCAAAGGCTCCTCTAGCCTTAAGGAGCTTCGCCTGGCTTTCAGCAATGGTTAAATTTGCTTGCTTAACAATGGGGTGGTACTTCTTGACATAGCCTAAGTATTCCTCTAAGCTCAAGCTTTGAAGATGTTGACTAAACAAAGGGGCTTGCCATAAAAGCACAACAATTAAAAGGATTCTCTTCATTATTTTGAATCTTTTGTTGAAGTAGTAGGTTTGTAAAAATCAGGCGGAAATCCATTGACTTGACGCCAGATTTCGTACCAAACAGGAACGTCGTTTAAAAGAGCGATGGTCATCGCACCAGAACCAACTCTTAATTCCTTTGGCCAAGGGTGATCATCACTGTCTGGAGCTAATAATACGCGATACATTCCATTGGGACTGATATCGTTTTCAAGGGCGACTACTTTTGCGCCATAGGTTCCATAGGAGACGGACTCCCATCCATTAAATACAATAGCAGGCCATCCATCAAATTGTACCCGTACTCGTTCTCCTATATTTATTAATGGCATATCAATAGGGCGTACGAAGGTCTCTACTGCTAATTCAAATTGTGCAGGGGTGATGGTCAACAGACTTTCTCCTTCTTTAAAACTCTCTCCGATTCCCGATTTGTAAATCTTGTTGACATAACCGTCTTGTGGAGCTCTAACCCATAAGAGGTCTCCTCTTTTAGAATAGTTAGCAAAGCTGTTTTCAAGCTTGGAAACTTCTACTCTGTTGTTGAGTTCCATGGATTGTGCCGAATACAATTCGCTTTGTGCCTTTGATATTTTATCAGTGTAAGAGGCTTTAATTCTCGAACGCTCTAATTCTGCATTGAGCACATTGTTCTTGCTCTCCAATAATTTGTTTTCTTGAGCTACTAATTTAGCCTGACTCGATTGTAGTTTGAGTTTCTTGTCCTCTACATCTCGTGTCGCTTTTAGTCCTTCTTTGTTGAGTGTAAGAACTCGGTCGAACTGTTTTTGCGCAATGATCTGGCTGGTTTTAGCAGCTTCAAGCTCAATGCTGTCACTTTTGACCTTTAAATGCGCTTGTAAGATTTTATTCGAAGCCTGCTTTAGCTTTAAATCGAGTTCTACATCCAATGCGTTCAGTTGATTGTTAAGTGCATCAATCTTGCTTTTATAGGCTTTAGAAGATTCGTTTTTAGCCTCTAATTGAAGGTTGGTGCGCTCACTGAGTCTAGCATCAAAATAATCACTTTTTACTTCAGAAATTCGAAGAATGGTATCACCTGCTTTTACCAAATCTCCTTCTTTGATAAACCACTCTTCAACTCTTCCTGGAATTTGTGATTGTATGTTCTGAGGACGCTGATTTGGTCTAAGAGTAGTGACCTTACCATAGCCTGTTATGTTTTGTGTCCAAGGTAAAAAGAGGGTGACCAATAGAACCAACCCAAATAGTTTTAAGAGTTTGTTCAATTGTTTGTAATACTGAATATTACTGAGCTTTTGCATGGAACGATACTGCTCCAGGTTTACCTTTTTATTCAATGGGTCTTTTGAAATATTTAGCATCGTATGTTAATTAAGCTAGTTGTCCTTTGTTTAAATTGATCACTTTGTTAGAGTAGGTTTTCCAGTATTGATTGCTACTCACTACTACAAGAGTCCACTGCTGTTTAGGATCCGATAAATAATCGATAATTTCTTTTGTTTCAGAGGCGCTAAATTGATCTAAAGCATCCTCTAGGATTAACAGTTGTGGTTTCTTTAATATCGCTCTAGCCAATACTATTTTTTTGCTATTCGTATAGGAAATTTGTTTTCCCTCAGGATAGATTACCGTATTGAGTCCTTTAGGAAGTTCCTTTAAAAAGGAACTCAATCCCACTTTTTCTAATACGGCATAAATTTCTTCATCTGCAATGGAAGAA
>DAIRFL010000147.1:2411-4904 GCA_036795105.1 Flavobacteriaceae bacterium
AAGTCAAATTCTCTCTCAAACTACCTTCAAATGGATATTCCTCTGATAGGGATAATCCAAGTTGTGATCGATAGTGGTTGAGCTGTAAGCCTTCTGAATTCAATTTGTTGATATAAAGACTTCCCTTAGAAGGCTTGATTAACCCTGAGAGTACACGAAGCAGTGTTGATTTACCAGAACCACTCTCTCCTTGAATCAGTATGTGATCCCCTTTTTGAATACTGAGATGTATATCCGATAAAATGGGTTTTTCCCTATTGGGAACACTGTAGCTTATATTCTCAAACTCAATGCTCAACTGATCTTTTAGATGTACAAATTCTCCCTCTTGTGATTCAAGAGGTTTGTCGACCACCTGTCCTAGTTTTTCAATAGAGGTAAGCATATCGTACAAGGTTTCCAATCCTATGATGAGTTTCTCAATTGAAGTTATTACCAGGAGGATGATGATTTCCGCTGCTACAAACTGTCCGATATTCATACGCTGCATCAGTACTAAGACTCCACCAATACTCAGCAAACCTGCTGTGATCAGTGATTTGAAAATGATCATCTTAACGTATTGTGATTTAATTACGCCAAAGTGTTTCTCCCTTGCGTTGAGGTATTTGTCGACTAGGTAGTCGTTTTTTTCAAGAGCTAGATTGGTGTTCCCCGAGAGTTTAAAACTCACTACGGAACGAGCTACTTCTTGAATCCAATGGGCAACCTTATACTTGTATTTAGACTCTTCTAGGGAAGTTTTAAGTCCCTTTTGAATACTGTACTTAAACACTAAATAAACCCCTCCTAAGAGCACAATCCCATAAGCGATAAAAAGAGGATGGTAAAAGGATAAGAGCAATAGCGCAAAAATTACTTGTAGTAATGCAGCAGGCACATCGATAAGAATCTTTGTCAATCCTTTTTGGATGGTTAAATTGTCAAAAAAGCGATTTGCTAGCTCAGGCGGATAATAATTTCTGAGCTCTTCCATGGTCATCTTTGGAAAGCGATAGCTGAGTTCAAAAGAAGACTTGGTAAAGATTCGTTGCTGCATGGTCTCTATGATACGCAATTGCATCAACTGAAGGATTCCTGTGAATGCGGCTCCAAGTGTAACCAAGACAATGAGTACAATCCAGGATGAAGATATTTCAGCTCCTTGAATAAGATTGATAATCGCTTGAATTCCCAAGGGAAGAGACAGTGCTACGATTCCTGAAAACAAGGCGTAGTAAAATATTTGGAAGATGTCCTTTCGCTCTACCGACAATAGGTTTATAAAGCGATTCCAGGGGGTTAAAGGTTTGTTATTCATCGGTTGAAACGTTTAAAGTTCTCATTGCGAGATCGGTTAAAAAGAATTGAGGGATATCACTGTCGTGACAATCCGTTAATTTTTCAAAATGTTTGTTTAAAAAGTGTTGATGTAGGCTTGATTCCACTAGAGTACTCGCAAAACTACTAGGGTAGTTATAGGAAGGATCCACCTCTTGTATCATCGACTTTAATCTTAAAACAAGACTTTTATAAACATTGAAATAGCCTGCTTTATTTTCCTTGTCAACTTCTTTAGTCAGAAAGGATTTAGAGTTTTCATTGACGATGATTCTAAAAAGGCTTACCTCATTAATATGAGTAATATTACTGTCTTCAACAACTGGTTTTGAGATCACTTCAATTGCTTTTTTTAGCTTTTCAAATGGCTTGTTTAAACTGTGAGTCTCAAAAACAAGCTGATATTCGATCCAGGTCCAATACCAGGAAGTCAAATAGCTGAGTAATTTGTGTTTGTTTTCAAAATAACGGTAAATGGAACTCTCATTTGAACCTATACGCTCTCCTAGTTTTTTAAAGGTAAATGCTTCATAACCGATTTCATCGATGAGCTCAATGCTCTCTCTTACAATACGCTTTCCCAAATCAGAAGATTCAGGATCCTTATTGTAAATGGAATCTGCTACCGTTATTTTAAAGTTTGCAAGCATATTAATCATAAGACTCAATATTAATTTTTGCAAATATAATAGTAATACTATCAATAATGCAAATAAAACTTTTTTATGAAGCTATAGAGGTTGCTTATAGATACTTTAAGAAGTATCCAAAAAAATAGGTTTTAAATTTCTAGCTTAGAGCCTAATCAATCCAATCCGCAATAAACAAATTAGTGTCATTGCTGCCGCCATTATTTCTGTTTGAAGAAAACAATAATTGTTTTCCACTATTGGTCCTAGTCCCATATTAGAGAATGAAGTGGTTAGGATATTGAATTTACTTCCTAAAATGACGCCTGCAACTTATCAAGGTAAAAAGATTAAAGTTCCATTTTCATTTCCTGTGAATTTTAAAATAACTAGGACTGAACTGAAAAGACTAAAGGAGATGAAGAAGCACGCAATGAAGATTAATGAACAACTCAAAAAATCACATTATTGAAAAGATTATTGCTATCATTTTATAAGAAACACTTTTTAGTTCATTTGATCTTTACGTTGTTATGTGTAAATC
>DAIRFL010000148.1:0-4893 GCA_036795105.1 Flavobacteriaceae bacterium
ACGCTAAAATCACTAAGGTTTTTGAAAATGCTTACAAGGTAAAACCAAAACTTATCACTAAAGATAATTTTAGGGAATTTCTAATGGATGAGTAAATAGATCAGGATCACAAATGCAAGCGATACAATTCCTTGAAATAAGGTTCCAAGACTATAGCTTCTAAGAGCTGTTTTTACATCCATATCTGAAAATTGACTCACTACCCAGAAATAGGAATCATTGATGTGTGAAATAGTCATAGCTCCTGAACCTATGGCAAGAACTGCAAATACTTTTCCTAGTTCTGAATCCAAACCAAAAGCAGTTAGAAGTGGTGCTACAAAAGCTGATGTAGTGACAATCGCTACTGTTGAGGATCCTTGAGCTGATTTTAATATCGCAGCAAAAACAAAAGCGATGAGTAAACCTCCAATACCGGATTCTGATTGAAAGTTCAGTAGACTTGCAATATCGAGTTCTTTTAGGATAGTTCCAAAGGCTCCACCCGCTCCAGTAATTAGGATGATAATTCCTGCATCTTTTAGGGCTTCAATACTCCACTGAAATTGTTCTTTTGACTTATTGATGCTTTGTAGGTATGCAACTATAAGACCTATAAATAATGCAATGATAGGGTTCCCAATAGCATTGATTAAATTAAAAAGACCTTCTTCTCCAAAGGGATGTGTTGGGTATACTGCAACAGACTGTAATCCAATAAGAACAATGGGTAAGAGTATAGGAATAAATACTCCTAGACTTAGTTTTAAATCCTTTTCTTTAATTACTTCAGTTTCTTTTTGTTCTTTATAAGTTTCCTTAGTACTCCATTTTTTAGCCCATAGATAACCTGCAAGTGAAGCGATGAGTCCAATAATAAGCCCCCAAATTAGAAGGAGCCCTAGGTTGGCTCCAAGTAGAGCTGCTGCAGCTAAGGGTCCTGGAGTAGGTGGTACAAATACATGTGCTGCAAAAAGTCCTGTCGCTAAAGCTACTGCAAATACTCCCAGTGATATCTTTGTTTTCTTGGAGAGTGTTTTATTGATGGAGGAAAGAATCACAAATGCGGAATCACAAAATACCGGTATAGAAACGATGAATCCAGTAAGGTTCATTGCTAGAACTGATCTCTTTACTCCAAACCATTTTAAAAGATAAGCCACAATGACTTCAGTCCCTTTGGTCTTTTCTAAAAAACTACCAATGAGTGCTCCAAGTGCGATGATAAACCCAATTTTAGAGAGGGTTCCCCCAAAACCTTTAGAGAGCAAGTCAATTAATTGGTCTATTGGAATTCCAGCTGCAATCCCCACTAATAAGGCTGCGGTAAACAAGGACAAGAAGGGATGTACTTTTGCTTTAATAGTTGCTAAAACAATAAATACTATTGAGGCAATTACTAATAGGATACTACTCATAATTTTGATTTTAAATAGTTGTAGATTTCTTCTTCAATAAGTGTTTGGGTATTGGATAAACAGAAGTCTAAACTTCGACCCTTACTTTTGAGTTCGATGATGTTTTCTATAGGATACTTCTCTAAATGTTTTGGTGCTACACTTGAAGCTCCACAGACAATTAAACTCGGTACCTCATAAGTTTTGGCAAGTTTTAAAATACCTTCTATGAGTTTGCCATAAAGAGATTGCTCATCAAAATGACCTTCACCTGTAATGATATAGTCGATGTTTTCGTTGGAAATGAGTTGCTCTAATTGAGCTCGATCCTTTAAGAATTCAAATCCAGGAATAAACTCGGCGTTTAAAAAGGCTTTTAGTCCATAGGCGGCTGCTCCTGCTGCTCCTGTGCCAGGAGTAGAAGCTTCATCAATTCCAAAATCTCTTTTGATAAGCTTTGAGAGTTGTTTTAAGCTTTGATCGAGTTCTTTTAGCTGAGTTGGAGTAGCTCCCTTTTGAGGAGCGTAAACTGCTGCTGCACCTTTGGGTCCATATAGAGGATTATCTACATCATTGACGATGTAGAATTTAGTGTTGGGATATGCTTTTGGAATGATCTTTTGGATTTGATCTAAATTTCCTGAGTTTGGGATGAGTTCCTTGTTGTTTTGATCGTAAAATTTAAATCCAATCGCGTATAAAATTCCGAGTCCTGCATCGTTAGTTGCAGATCCTCCAAGTCCCATATAGATCGTTGTCGCTCCTTTATTCAGGGCGTCTTTTAGTTGTATTCCCACACCAATAGTAGAACTGTCTAGAATTCGAAGTGTTCTATTGTTCAATTTAGCAATACCAGCGGTATTAGCTAATTCAATATAGGCTGTATTGGACTCTTCACTCCATAAATAATAGGAATCGATAGGCTCTAAATATGCATTTTTTGATGGGATATTTATTGTTTGTAACTGCTTGAATTGTGCGATACTGCTTAAAAATCCATCTCCACCATCGGAGGCTACTATTTTGTAAAAGTGAGCAGCTGTATCTGCTTTTTGAATTCCTTTAATTAGAGAATCTATGACTTCTTCTGCAGTTGCAGAGCCTTTGAATTTATCAGGTATAAGTAGATAGTTCATAAGTGAAAAATACATAAATATTTAAACAAAAGTTAATTAAAAGGCCTCCTTGATAAATCTTATTACCTTTGAGAAATTATTAGACACCCTTTACTAGATGAAAAAAATACTATTTCTACTGACGCTTTTAATTAGTCAATTAGGATTTTCACAAATATTAGATCCTGTTGAATGGACTACTAAAGTTGAACAAATCAGTGATACAGAATACGAACTTACCATGGAGGCTTTTATTGAGCCAGGATGGCATTTATACGCTCAAGAAATTCCTGAAGGAGGACCTATTCCCACGGAGTTTATTCTAGATGGTGAAGGAAGTTCTTTTGAACTTGTTGGAGCTACCACTGAAGATGAGGGACATGTTGAATTTGATCCTATTTTTGAAATGGATATCAAGTATTTTGCGGATTATGCAAAGTTTACTCAGCGTATAAAGTTTAATGGGGATGTTTCTTCTATTGAGGGATATGTGACCTATATGGTCTGTGATGATAGTCGTTGTTTACCTCCCACTGATAAGGATCTCTTTTTTGATTTAGGGGTTTCATCAAAAGTGACTCCTTCATCTAATACAAGTACTGATAAAGAAGAAGGAACATCATCAGTAGATGACTTATACGAAGAGGAAACATTTGTGGGAGCAGTAGATTGGTTGTCTCTATTTATACTGGCATTCTTATTTGGATTTACAGCCCTTCTAACGCCATGTGTGTTTCCAATGATACCGCTTACGGTTAGTTTCTTTACCAAGCAATCTAAGACAAGGTCAGCTGGAATTAGAAATGCAATCATCTTTGGTGTTTCAATAGTAGTGATCTATGTGCTTTTAGGTACCGTTGTTACAGCTATTTTTGGAGCTGGAGCACTTAATGCCTTATCGACCAATGTTTGGTTCAATTTAGCATTCTTTGTACTTCTAGTAGTGTTTGCAATATCCTTCCTAGGGGCTTTTGAAATCACCCTTCCTTCCTCTTGGGGAAATAAAGCTGATGAAAAGGCTAACAAAGGCGGACTCGCTGGAATTTTCTTTATGGCTTTGGCATTGGCGATTGTATCTTTTTCATGTACAGGACCTATAGTAGGAACCATCCTAGTACAAGCTGCCTCTGGAGGTAATCAACTAGGGCCAGTTGTTGGAATGTTGGGATTCTCATTGGCTATTGCATTACCTTTTACCTTATTTGCTGCTTTTCCGGGCTGGATGAACTCGCTGCCAAAATCTGGAGGTTGGCTTAATACGGTTAAAGTGGTGCTCGGGTTCTTAGAATTAGCTTTTGCCTTTAAATTCTTATCAAATGCTGATTTGGTATTGCAGTTGCACCTTTTTGAACGCGAAGTATTCTTAGCGATTTGGATTGCTATTTTTGGAGCCTTAAGTGTTTATCTTTTTGGAAAATTGCAGTTGCCACACGATAGTGATGTGAAACATATATCAGTAGGACGATTACTATTAGCCTTACTATCATTGAGTTTTACGATCTATATGATTCCTGGATTGTGGGGAGCACCTTTGAAACTTATTTCTGCTTTTCCACCACCACAACACTATAGTGAATCTCCGTATGGAGTAGGAAATGCTCAGGGAGGTGGAATTTCTTCTTCGGAAGTCATACCTGCCGGTGCTCATTTAATGGCTCCACACAATATTATTGCCTTCAATGATTACGATTTAGGACTTGCTTATGCGAAGTCAGTAGGTAAACCGGTGATGTTGGACTTTACAGGTCATGCCTGTGTCAATTGCCGCAAAATGGAACAAAATGTATGGGTAGATGATCGTGTATTAAGTGTTCTTAAAAACGATTTAGTGCTCATTTCTCTTTATGTGGATGACAAAAGAGATCTTCCAAATCCACTTCCTTCAAAACTTCGTGAAGGAAAACAGCTTAGAACCATCGGTCAAAAGTGGGCAGAGTTTCAAGCAGTTCGCTTTAAGGCGAATTCACAGCCTTTCTATGTACTCTTAGACAGTGATGGAAAACAATTAGGAAAGCCTGTAGCTTATACTCCTGATGCTGATGTGTATTATCAGTGGTTGCAAACGGGTATTAACAATTAATTGCAGTTTATTGTGCATAGATTGTAAGTATGCACAAAAAGTTCAATCAATCAGTGTATAAATGCTGTTTGAATGTAAAAAATGGTACACTATTGGAATTCAATTCCGAAATTGTACCATTATTGTAGTTCCTCTATTTAAACTGGTCATTCATCGAATCTGTTTTTTCTGAGATTAATTAATGTATATTTTAGTTAATATTATAAATAATTTATGATGAAAAAACCAGTATTAAATACTTTAATTAACTTCATTGTATTCTTCTTTTTGTTCACAATACTTAGAATGATTATTGAGAAAGAAGATAGCTTTGCTACAACAA
>DAIRFL010000149.1:0-4880 GCA_036795105.1 Flavobacteriaceae bacterium
CTCTGTTTTTGTATTCATTTACAAATTGCATCCAAAGTTTGTAATTGCGTTTCCAAACAACTTCCTGTTCAGTACCCCAATAGTGCCAGTAGGAACCATGAGAAATCATACTGGGTTGATAGAACTTCCAAAGTGAGGGCAAAGTGTATTCTTCGTGCCATTCAGCTCTTCGTGCACGTTGTAAGTCCCTATTAGCTTCGTAAATATTAAAGGTAGGATCTAGAGTGAAGTCCAAAGAGAGTAATTCTTCCATTACCTCATTCCATTTTTTAGAACCAGGCTGAGCAGCTTGTTCCCACAATTTACCAGCTTCTTCAAAACGGTGTTGTTCATTTTGATAATTGTAGTCAGAAGGGTAGTTTTGAACTGTTTTATCGTCGAATAAAGCTTCTGGTAAGCCATACCAGTGTTCCATAGAATTAAGTCCAGCTCTAGCTGAATGAAGTACATTCCAGCGAGCTACATCCATCTGTGCGTGGTGAAATGCAGAACCTAGACCTAATCGTTTGTTTTCTCGAATAGCAGCATCTAGTATTTCAGGTTCCGATCCAAAGAATTTGATTCCATCGGCTCCATTTTTCTTGTTTTGCTGAACCCATTCAACAGCTTGCTCAGGAGTGCTGATAGGCGTTTTACTTCCTTGACCAAAACCTGTATAAGCTTTGATTCTAGGAGCCAGTATAGCGTTTTTTGCAGATTTATTTTTGAGGTCTACGGCGAAATTTACCCCGCGACCACTCGGTTCTCTAACAGTAGTGATTCCATGTCCCATCCACAGTCTGAATACGTAATCTGGATCAGCTCCTTGAGCAACTCCACCAATATGAGCGTGAGCATCTACAAAGCCAGGAAGTAGGTACATTCCAGTCGCATCTAATTCTTTTCCACCTTTTTTAAGTTGAGGTCTTCTTTTTTGATTGATGGGAACATTTGGATAACCAACGACTCTGATATCTTTGATGATATTGTTCTCGACAACGATATCGATGGGTCCACGTGGAGGTGCACCATTTCCATTAATAAGGGTTACTCCTCTAATAATAAGTTGTGAGTGTGGACCATCTCCTGAGGTAGATTGACCAAATGAAAGGCTAAAAAATGCACAAAGTAAAATACTAAATAGGGTTCTCATATCGTAAATAAATTTTAAAAAATGAATTTACGAAAAATAGTTGAGCCATTAACTATTTAGAAAGCAAGACCCATTCACCTTTAGCAATAAGCGGTTCCGCTTGTTTGTATTTAAGCGTCTTCACCTCTCCACTCATTACATTTTTAATTTCAACGCGCTCATTTCTACCAATTTTAGCATGCTCTCTAACAATGGTTTCAACTCTAGAAGGGTTCCCAGAAGCTGATGCAGAAGCAGCTCTATTTTGTGCTGCCAATTCATCCGTATTTGGAATTTCTTCTTTTGAGAGCTCTACATTGTCTTTCTTAGTCTTTAACTTGCTAGCGTCTTGAATAGTAGTGTTTTCTTGAGGGATCTCACCTTTAAACAGGAATGAAATAATATCTTTATTGAGAACTTCAACCATCAGCTTAAACAATTCATAAGCTTCAAACTTATAGATCAATAGGGGATCTTTTTGTTCGTGAACTGCCAATTGAACGGATTGTTTTAATTCATCCATCTTTCTCAAATGCGTTTTCCAAGCTTCATCGACAATTGCGAGGGTGATATTCTTCTCAAAATCATCGACTAAGGTTTTAGCCTTGGATTCATATGCTTTTTCGAGATTGGTTACCACATTTAGATTTTTGATCCCATCGGTAAACGGCACCACAATACGCTCGTATTTATTGGTTTGATCTTCGTATACACGTTGAATGACAGGAAGTGCAATTTCAGCAGCGCGTTCCATTTTCTCTCTGTAATGAGCAAAGGCCGCTTCGTATACTTTTTTAGTAATTTCCTCAGGTCTTCCCTTTGTAAACTCTAATTCGTCTACAGGAGCGGTAATACTGAAGTATTTGATGAGTTCAAATTCAAAGTTTTTGTAATCTGAAACAGCAGTATTGGATTCTACAATGATTTCACAGGTGTCGTAAATCATATTTGCGATATCCAATTTGAGACGATCTCCTTTAAGAGCGTGTCTTCTTCTCTTGTAGATTACTTCACGTTGCGCATTCATCACATCGTCGTATTCCAAAAGGCGTTTACGAACTCCAAAGTTGTTTTCTTCTACTTTCTTTTGTGCGCGCTCAATAGATTTAGTCATCATGGAGTGTTGAATCACTTCTCCTTCTTCGAGTCCCATACGATCCATGAGTTTTGCTACTCGATCAGAACCAAATAAACGCATGAGGTTGTCTTCTAAAGAAACGTAGAATTGAGAACTACCTGGATCCCCTTGACGTCCTGAACGACCTCTGAGCTGTCGATCGACACGTCTGGAATCGTGACGTTCTGTACCGATGATGGCCAATCCTCCGTTTTCTTTTACTTGATCAGAGAGCTTGATGTCCGTTCCACGACCCGCCATATTGGTTGCAATAGTAACCATCCCTTCTTTACCCGCTTCAGCTACAATTTCAGCTTCTTTTTTGTGAAGCTTTGCATTGAGGACATTGTGAGGTATCTTTTGAATGGTCAACATTCTTGAGAGTAATTCAGAAATTTCAACAGAGGTAGTACCGATAAGAACAGGTCTACCAGCTCTTGATAACTGAACGACTTCTTCTCCAACAGCATTGTATTTTTCTCTCTTAGTCTTGTAGATTAAATCTTCTTTATCAGCTCTGGCAATAGGCCTGTTGGTCGGGATTTCAACCACATCTAATTTGTAGATTTCCCAGAATTCACCAGCTTCAGTAATAGCAGTACCGGTCATACCTGAGAGTTTGCGGTACATTCTAAAATAATTTTGAAGCGTTACCGTTGCATAGGTTTGAGTCATTGCCTCAATCTTGACGTTTTCCTTAGCTTCAATTGCCTGGTGTAAACCGTCAGAATAACGTCTACCGTCCATAATACGACCAGTTTGCTCATCTACGATGAGTACTTTGTTGTCCATTACGACGTATTCAATGTCTTTTTCAAATAGGGTATAGGCTTTAAAGAGCTGGGTCAAGGTGTGAATGCGTTCACTCTTAACTCCAAAATCTTTAAAGAGTTCATCCTTGAGTTCCGCTTCTTGTTCAATTTCTAAGCCTTGATTTTCAATCTGAGCAATTTCAGAACCGATATCGGGTAGGACAAAGAAGTCTTTGTTGTCGTCCCCAGAAATAGTGGCAATCCCTTTTTCAGTAAGCTCTACCTGATTTGTCTTTTCGTCAATAGTAAAGAAGAGATCTTCGTCTACCTGATGCATTTCTCTATTGTTGTCCTGCATATAGAAATTCTCTGTTTTCTGAAGAAGCATCTTGATACCTTCTTCACTTAAGAACTTGATGAGCGCTTTGTTCTTAGGAAGTCCGCGATGCACTCTCAAGAGCAAAAAGCCTCCTTCTTTAGTGTCACCCTCAGCGATGAGTTTTTTAGCTTCAGCAAGAACACCATTGAGGTATTTGCGCTGCTGAGCAACAAGATCAGCTACCTTAGGCTTAAGTTCGTTAAATTCGTGACGATCTCCATGTGGAACAGGCCCTGATATAATCAGCGGGGTTCTAGCATCATCGATGAGTACAGAATCTACCTCATCGACAATCGCATAGTGATGTGGACGTTGAACGAGTTCAGATGGATTATGAGCCATATTATCCCTCAAATAATCAAAACCAAATTCGTTGTTGGTTCCATAGGTAATATCGGCTAAATAGGCAGCTCTTCTGCCTTCAGAATTGGGTTGATGATTATCGATACAATCCACACTCAATCCGTGAAATTCAAAAATAGGTGCCATCCACGCACTATCCCTTTTGGCCAGATAGTCATTCACCGTTACTAAATGAACACCTTGACCTGCAAGGGCATTGAGGTAAACGGGAAGTGTAGCAACCAATGTTTTACCCTCACCAGTATGCATTTCGGCAATTTTTCCTTGGTGAAGTGCCATACCTCCAATCAGCTGGACATCGTAATGAACCATATCCCAATTGACATGAGTACCTGCTGCATCCCACTGAGTTTGCCAAATAGCTTTGTCCTTATCTAAATCTACATACTGCTTCGATCCAGAGAGTTTAATATCAAAACTAGAAGCAGTTACTTCTAGGCTGTCGTTGTCTACAAATCTCTTTGCAGTTTCTTTAACTACCGCAAAGGCTTCTGGTAAAATCTCGTTTAGAGTGTCTTCGGTCTTTTTGTAAATAGTATCTCTAAGGCTGTCTATTTTTTGATAAGCCTCGTCGTTCTTATCGACGTCTAGTTCGTTTTCAATTTGCTCCTCAAGACTGTTAATTTCAGCGGTCTCTTCTTTGATTGATTCGGCAATACGCTCTTTAAAAGCGTTGGTTTTTGCTCTTAGCTCATCATTACTAAGGGCCTGTAGACCTTCTTCGAACTTCTTTATTTTAGCTATAACAGGCTTTAGTTCTTGTACGTCTTTCTGAGCTTTATCACCTACAAAAACTTTAAGGATCTTATTTACAATACTCATAATATATTTTATCTAAACCGATGGTTTCTTTAGTTGTTCAGTAAAAGGCAAAAGTCATGCCTGTTTGAATAGCTTCAAAAATACATAAAAAAAAAGCCTCAAAAGAGACTTTTTTAACTAATTCTGTCATGTTTTTTCTAATACTCATCTTCATTCCAAAGATAATCCTCATCTGTTGGATAATCTGGCCAAATCTCATCGATTGATTCGTAGATTTCTCCTCCTTCTTCTTCCATGGATTGAAGGTTTTCTACAACCTCTAAAGGCGCTCCAGTTCTGATAGCGTAATCGATTAATTCATCTTTTGTTGCTGGCCAAGGAGCATCACTTAAATAC
>DAIRFL010000150.1:0-4830 GCA_036795105.1 Flavobacteriaceae bacterium
GGATAAGTGGATTACATTAAAAGTATCTGCAAAAACTTTAAAAACGATTAATAAAAAAGGAATTTCTACCGTTTTAAAAGAAGCGGGTAAAACTGGATTGGTAAAATAATCCTAAAAAGGAATAAAGATGGCAAAAAAAGGGAATAGAATTCAGGTTATTTTAGAGTGTACTGAGCACAAAGATTCAGGTATGCCAGGAACATCTCGTTACATCACTACTAAGAATAAAAAGAATACGCCAGATCGATTGGAAATCAAAAAATTCAATCCGATTTTAAAGCGTATGACTGTACATAAAGAAATTAAATAATAGAAGACCATGGCAAAGAAAACAGTAGCATCTTTACAGACGAGTTCGAAGCGATTAACCAAGGCTATTAAAATGGTTAAGTCTCCTAAATCTGGAGCTTACACATTTGTTGAGTCTGTGATGCCACCAGAAATGGTTAACGATTGGTTAAACAAAAAATAATCCTCGGATTAATTGACGATATAAAGCTGCTTTTTTAGGCAGCTTTTTTTTTTGTGTTAATGCATAGGGATAGTTGTATCTTTGCCCTTAAATAGTTAAGAATATGAGTTTTTTTAAGAAGATATTTTCGTCGGAGAAAAAAGAGCGATTGGATCAAGGCTTGGAAAAGTCCAAAACTTCCTTCTTCAGTAAATTAGAAAAAGCTGTCGTCGGAAAGGACAAGGTTGACGATGAAATCCTCGACGATTTAGAAGATGTACTCATCAGTTCAGATGTGGGGGTAAATACCACCTTGAAGATTATTGATCGCATCGAAGCTCGTGTTAAAAAAGACAAGTACGTCGGTACAGATGCTCTTAATTCTATTCTCAGAGAAGAGGTTGCTGGATTGCTATCTGAAAATAATTCTGGAACCGCTGAAGAATTTACGGTTGACAACACTCATAAACCACATGTGATTATGGTAGTTGGGGTCAATGGAGCAGGTAAAACCACCACCATTGGAAAATTAGCTCATCAGTACAAGTCAAAAGGATTGAAGGTTGTTCTTGGAGCTGCTGATACCTTTAGAGCGGCTGCAATAGATCAACTTCAAGTATGGGCAGATCGCGTTGATGTTCCAATTGTAAAACAAAAGATGGGTTCCGATCCAGCATCTGTGGCTTTTGATGCCTTAAGTGCAGGAGTTGCTCAGGGAGCAGATGTGGTTATTGTCGATACCGCTGGAAGGCTTCACAACAAGGTGAATTTGATGAATGAGCTCACCAAGATCAAACGAGTGATGGATAAAGTTGTCGCTGAGGCGCCACATGAAATACTGCTCGTATTAGATGGTTCCACTGGTCAAAATGCCTTTGAACAAGCCAAGCAATTTACCAAAGCTACTGAAGTAAACGCCTTAGCGATTACCAAATTAGACGGAACCGCTAAAGGAGGGGTAGTTATTGGTATTTCTGATGAATTTCAGGTTCCAGTAAAGTATATTGGAGTCGGTGAGAAGATGGAAGATCTTCAAGTGTTTAATAAAATAGAGTTTGTCGATTCATTCTTCAATAAAGTTCAATAATGAGAACCAAAAGCCTCAAAAAAAATAAAATCAATGTTGTGACTCTTGGATGTTCAAAGAATATCTATGATTCTGAAGTGCTAATGGGTCAATTGAAAGCTTCCGATAAAGAAGTCGTTCATGAAGGTGAAGGATCTATTGTGGTTGTCAACACCTGTGGTTTTATCGCCAATGCCAAAGAAGAAAGTGTCAATACGATTTTAGAATACGCTGCTCAAAAGGAAGAAGGACTGATCGATAAGCTCTATGTGATGGGATGCCTATCCGAGCGTTATAAACCGGATTTGGAAAAGGAAATACCCGATGTAGATCAGTATTTTGGTACCACAGACTTGCCTCAACTCTTGAAGGTGTTAGAGGCAGACTACAAGCACGAACTCATCGGAGAGCGTTTGACAACTACTCCAAAAAACTACGCTTACTTAAAGATTGCAGAAGGATGTGATCGCCCTTGTTCTTTTTGTGCCATTCCACTGATGCGAGGTAAACACAAATCAACTCCAATTGAGGATTTGGTCAAAGAAGCTGAGAACTTAGCGGCTGATGGAGTTAAAGAACTCATATTGATCGCTCAAGATCTCACATATTACGGACTTGATCTATACAAGAAGAGAGCGCTTGCTGACTTGTTAAAAGAATTAGTTAAGGTAGAGGGAATCGAATGGATTCGTCTTCACTACGCCTTTCCTACTGGATTTCCAGTAGAGGTGTTGGATTTAATGAAAGAGGAGCCTAAGATTTGTAATTATATCGATATTCCACTTCAACATATTTCTGATTCGATACTCAAGAGTATGAGAAGGGGAACTACAAAGGAAAAGACAACAAAACTCATTGAAACTTTTAGGGAAAAAGTTCCAGGAATTACCATTCGTACGACTCTTATCGTTGGATATCCAGGTGAAACCCAGGAGGACTTCCAATTGTTAAAAGAGTGGGTTAGATCGATGCGATTTGATCGTTTGGGATGCTTTACCTATTCTCACGAAGAAGACACTCATGCTTATCAATTGGTAGATGATGTTCCCGAGGAAGTTAAAGAAGCCAGAGCTGCTGAAATTATGGATCTTCAATCTCAAATATCATGGGAACTCAACCAAGAAAAGGTCGGTAAGACTTTTAAATGTATTGTTGACCGAAAAGAGGGAGCTTATTTCGTAGCGCGAACAGAGTCTGATTCTCCAGATGTCGACAATGAGGTTTTAATCGATGCTAATAAACACTATCTAAGAGTAGGTGAGTTTGTCATGGTAACTATTGATGAAGCTGCAGATTTTGACCTTTACGGAACTCCTAAGGAGGAGTAAATTTCAAATTACTTCATCGTTCTCATTCTCTTTTTTTCAAAGCGATAGATCTCTTTTCCCAATGCACTTAAAAAGGGGATGCCAAGCTTATCGTATTGGTAAACATTATCGTTAAACACCTGATTGTCATTTACTAATATAGTGGCAATAAGAATAAATTCTACTCCAGTTTTGCTGTCGGTAATATAAGCGCAGTCCGTTAGGGTCCCATAGGCATAACCTACCTTGTTGTATATTTTGAATTGTTTTGGAATAGGTTTTTTAGAATCACCGAAGAGAAAAAATTTACCGTAACTATCGTAGTATTCCTTGGAGTCATAGCCTACTTCTTTTGGAAGACTTCTCATGCTTTTCAGTAAAAAATTCCGTTGTTCCTCACTCAAATTAAATTGCTGATGAGATTCAAATAACTGAGGAAAAATCACTCGCTTTAAAACTTCGTATTGGCTTGTAATAGGATAGTAGTTTTTTAGACTAAAATCGAAGGGTTCATAAATGGTGCTCTCTTGGTATTTATAACCCATACCTTTTTTAATACTCTTGAGTGTTAACGGAATTGAGGCATGATCGTTTTTAAAGTCTAGTAGTTGTTCATTTGTGGTATTAGGGTTCATCACTAGCGAACTGCGTTCCAATCTGTTGGCATTAGAAGTAGAGAGCCGATGCGCTATTCTAAACTGATCAATTCCTTTTGAATGGATAGTTGTATTAATATAGTCTTTGCCCAAAAACTCATAGAGTCTGTTAAAGGCGACATTGTCACTGACAGCGAATATTTCTTCTACGCTTTTTTTAAAACTTGTCACAAGGGTGTCACTGACTAGTTTATACGAAGTTCTGTAGTCTATTCCCTTTTGATTGAGTTGCTCCAAACTCATTACAGCAATTGGAAATTTCACAGTACTAGCGGGATAGAAATAATTGTTGTCGTCTACCTGATAGCGGTATTCTTTTAAGTTTACAGTTTCTGCTGTCCTATTGACTTCTGCAAAAAGTATCTGGACCTGATAATCCTTTTCAGATTTAAAGACCTCTGTTAATCGTTTGTCTTTTGAAGCGAGAGCAAAATCTAATGCGCTTGTGTATTTTTTTGTAGAGATACAACTACTGAGGAAGCTCATAACTAAGCTCATCAATAATAATCTGTAATAATGCATTGGTTGTGATCGTTAATTTTCTTTTAAATTTAAGGAATATATCTTTTTAACTATCGACTAGTCTTGGCTTATTTTTTACATTTGTAACTATGTCGAGCAAACTTAAAAGATCTGGATTTTTTATTCTTATAGCAATTAGCCTTTCGGGAATTGTCAGTTCTTGTGAATATTTTAACGATCCTGATTTAATACAGCCAGTAGCGCGCCTTGGAGAACACTATCTCTACGTCGAAGATATTCCTGATTATGTGTACAGTGGTAGATCTGCTGCAGACTCAGCTGCTGCCGTACAGGACTTTGTCAATAAGTGGGCTTCTAAACAAATCATGATTCAAAAAGCTCAACTCAATTTACCTTCTTCTCAAATACAGGAATTTGAGCGATTGATTTCAAATTACAGGTCTGATTTATACACCTTAGCTTATAAGGAAGCACTGGTAAATCAAAATACGGATACGATTATTGACCCCCAAAGTCTTTTAGATTTTTACGAATCTGAAAAAGAGAACTTTAAACTCAGTGAGAAAATAGTAAGACTTCGATTCATAACGGTTTCAGATGATTACAGTGATATAGACCAGTTGAGAAGTTCATTAATCAGCTATAGTGAAGCAGAGCAACAATCCTTGGATTCACTGAGTATTTACTTTAAGAAAATTAATTTAAACGACTCTATTTGGGTTCCCATGAGTATGGTTTTAAAGGAAATAGGACCTTTAAACGCCAACAATGAACATTTATACTTAAAAAAATCACAATTTTTTGAAATTCAAGATTCAATAGGGGTATATTTGGGATTCGTAAAAGACGTCCTAAGAGCTAATGAAG
>DAIRFL010000151.1:0-4818 GCA_036795105.1 Flavobacteriaceae bacterium
TCATTAGGTAATCGACACCTTCTAATTTTAATTCAGTGCCAGTGTACTTTCCGTAGATGACAGAATCACCAACTTTTACAGTCATTGGATTGTCTTTGGTACCAGGACCAACAGCAACTACATTCCCGTTTTGTGGTTTTTCTTTAGCGGTGTCAGGAATATAGATTCCAGAAGCAGTCTTAGTCTCTGCTGCAACAGGCTCGATCAATACGCGATCTGCCAAGGGTTTGATGTTTATTTTAGCCATAATTTATTGTGTGTTTTGTTATTTTCAACTTCTAATTGGCATAAACTATGCCAAATTAGAATAGCGGTTTTTAACTATAAAAAAAATGCCAGCTTGTCAGCCGGCATCTTTAAATACTGTTGTTTTGTGCTATTGCTGACTGTCATCGGTAGTAGCAGGAACTTCAGCTGGAAGGGTTTCCTGTACTTCGATAGGAGCATCGCCATTTAAGATTTTTGAATCTTGAGCAGCTCCAAAATTACTCTTTAGCGCAACATTTGACATTAGGATAAGCACTACTAGTAAAATAGCTAAGGTCCAAGTACTCTTGTCTAAGAAATCACTTGTTTGTTTAACTCCACCTACTACTTGATTTGCTCCTCCACCAAGTGAACTAGACAATCCTCCACCTTTTGGGTTTTGAACCATAATCACTAACATCAATAAGATACTTACGATGATAATTAGCACTAAAAATATACTAAATGTACTCATGTCTTCTATTATTTTTCTTTTTGTCTTTTTTTAATCGCCTTAATCTGGCCTGCAAAGAAACTATTTTTTTCTGGATATTTCAAACTTAAAATGGTATAAGCTTGTATTGCTTTGTCGTATTTCTTTTGTTCGAGATACACACGCGCCAAGGTTTCTGTCATAATCTCTTGCTCATCAATTTGACTGCTTTGATTGATGTCGATGGTCGATTGATAGTCTCTCTGGGGTTTTATTTTTGGCTTTTGCTCTAAAAAGGCATCGATTTGAGCTGTTTTTTTAGAGCGCTTATCCTCAGTTTTAGGCACTTCTGTCTTTTGAGAAAGCGGTTTGGAACTGGTGAGTTCCAACCAGGTTGAAAAAGAGTGCATTTCTTTCTTCTCAAATTCCAAAGGAGTATCGATCACAAGGGTATCGTGAGCTTGAATTTCTTGCTGCTGATCTGGAACTTGTTTGTCTTTAATAATTGGCTTAGACTCAACAGTCTTGAACACTTCAGAGGTGATAAAGTTAAAGAGAATCCTTCGATCAGTGGTATGAGCAGCAGCCTCTTTAAGGGCTTTGTTGTATTTGTGAGAATTTTGATTCTTTAAGCCTTTGATATAAAGTGCATGTGCAGCTTGGAAATAGGGAAAATCCGATAACAACTCTTCTAATTGAGCGGTCTGCTCATCATTGATGAGAAGTTTTGGATCCTTTAATATGTCAGTAAACTCACTTACATTCATCTTACCAATCTGCTAATGAGGCGTTAAAAATATCTTGAGTTATTCGTTCAAAGAGGGCCTGATGTGCCTCTGTCTTTACAGAGTTTAAGAGTGCATTTGCTGGATAATCATAAAAGAAAGTAAAGCGTCTTTCGAAATCAGCATCCTCTTTGGTGGTATTGGTAAAGCGTACATTGACACTCATAGAAAGCCTGTTTTGAGCAGCAGTCATATTTGCTGTCGCACTCATTGGAGCGATGCGATACTCTGTGATTTCTCCCTCGTAAACCAAATCTCCATTGTCCGAGCTGAGCTTAAGCGAAGTTTGATTTTGAATCATATCTTGAAGTGCAATCGTAAAATCTCGATCCAAACCTGGTTCAATAATCGATCCCGGACTCTGGGTCGCTAGGTTGTCAAAAAAGTTAACCTGATAGGTCTGTGCAGTCCCCACATTACCACCTGTAAAGTTGTAGATACCACAACTAGTGAGCAGTATTGAAATAAGCGCTGTTAATGCTAGAGGAAACTTCATTAGAGGTCGTATTGTTTTATTTTGCGATAGAGGGTGCGTTCAGAAATTCCCAACTCAGCAGCAGCTAATTTGCGTTTTCCCTTATTGCGCTCTAAGGCTTTTTTAATCAATTCAATTTCTTTCTGTTGTAAAGATAGGGTTTCTTCTTCTTGTATCTCTTCGGCAAAGTCATATTTGTCTTTTTCCACTTGAGGAGTTTCATCGATCACAATGGTTTGCTCGTCCTCCTCTCTGTGTGATGGTAAGAGCTCAACTTCTCTAGTTTCTTCCTCAGCTTCTTTTGAGTTTGGCTGTACCTGTTCCAATTCCTCTTCGCTGTAGAGTTTTTTAATGAGCTTGTTTTGAGATTTTTGAATCTCTTCACCAGGCTTGGCTGCCATCAGTTCCAAAGTGAGTTTTTTGAGATCGTTTAAATCTGCTTTCATGTCGAAGAGTACCTTGTAGAGAATTTCTCGTTCATTTGAAAAATCGCTCTTTTTCTTTTCATCTTTAATTACCGATGGAAGATTTCTGCTCGAAGCATCGGGTAAATAGTGAAGTAAGGTATCTGCATCGATCGATCGATCCGATTCTAATACAGAAATTTGTTCTGCAATATTTCTGAGTTGTCGAACATTGCCCGGCCAATGGTATCTCATTAGAAGTGATTGGGCGTCATCCTTAAGGCGAATTGTAGGCATCTTGTATTTCTGTCCAAAGTCAGATGCAAATTTTCTAAAGAGTAAGTGTATATCGTCTTTGCGATCTCTCAGTGGAGGCATTGAAATTTCAACAGTACTCAATCGGTAGTAGAGGTCTTCTCTAAATTTGTCTTTTTCGATGGCCTCCATCATATTGATATTGGTAGCTGCAACAATTCTCACATTGGTTTTTTGAACCTTGGATGACCCTACTTTTAAGAATTCTCCGTTTTCTAAAACACGAAGAAGTCTAACTTGAGTTGTCAATGGAAGTTCTCCGACTTCATCGAGGAAGATGGTTCCTCCATCGGCTTCTTCAAAATATCCAGAACGGGTTTGAGTTGCACCTGTAAAGGCTCCTTTCTCATGACCAAAAAGTTCCGAGTCAATCGTTCCTTCAGGAATGGCTCCACAGTTTACAGCAATGTACTTGGCGTGCTTTCTATGCGATAGCGAATGGATAATTTTAGGAAGTGATTCTTTTCCAACACCACTTTCACCAGTGACGAGTACTGAAATATCAGTTGGAGCTACTTGAATAGATTTTTCTATGGCTCTGTTGAGTTTAGAGTCATTTCCAATGATTTCAAATCGCTGTTTAATGCTTTGTACGGATTCCATAGACTTAGTTTTTTAATTCAATTGCTTTTCCAAGAAGAGTACCCGAAGTGCAATCGGTGATATCGACCAATACAAAATCTCCAACCTTGTAATCTTCTCTTGGGAAGACCACAACATTGTTAAAGTTGTTCCTACCCATAAAGTCGTTTTCAGATCGCTTGGAGGTTCCTTCTACGAGTACGATTTGCTTTTTGCCCACATGCTGTGCTGTTCTTAGGGCAGAGTGTTTTTGTTGAAGATCGATGATCTCTGCGAGTCGTCTTTTCTTGGTCTGCAAGGGGACATCGTCTTCTAAATTCTTTCCAGCATAGGTTCCAGGGCGCTCCGAATATGCATACATATATCCGAAATCGTATTTGACGTATTCAAGAAGATCGAGAGTGTTTTGGTGATCCTCTTCGGTTTCCGTTGGAAACCCACTGATGATGTCTTGAGAAATAGCACATTCAGGAATGAGCTCGTAAATAGTATCTACTAATTGCTTGTACTCTTCTACCGTATGTTGTCGATTCATCGCTTTTAAAATGCGATCTGATCCCGACTGAACAGGAAGGTGAATATGATTGCAGATATTTTCATGAGCCGCCATTGTTTCAATAACGGAACGATGCATGTCTTGTGGATTCGAAGTAGAAAAGCGAATTCTCATTTTTGGTACTGCATTGGCTACCTTGTCTAAGAGCATTGCAAAATCTACCGAAGTAGCTTTTTGTAAGTCCGAAGCTTTCTTGAAATCTTTTTTAAGTCCCCCTCCATACCATAAATAGGAGTCGACATTTTGACCTAAAAGAGTTACCTCCTTATAGCCTTTTTCTTGTAGTTCTCTAATTTCACTGATGATGGATTCTGGATCTCTAGATCGCTCTCTGCCTCTCGTAAATGGAACAACGCAGAAGGTGCACATATTGTCACAACCTCTGGTAATCGACACAAAGGCAGTGACTCCATTAGTGGAGAGTCGAACAGGAGAAATATCTCCATAGGTCTCCTCTTTAGAAAGAAGAACATTGACTGCATTGTTTCCAGCATCCACCTCTTGAAGGAGGTTAGGGAGGTCTTTGTAGGCATCTGGCCCTACGACCATATCGACAATCTTTTCTTCTTCTAAGAGTTGTTGTTTGAGTCGTTCGGCCATACAACCCAGTACGCCTACCTTTAAATTTTTGTTCTTTCTCTTTTGAGTATTAAAAGTTTTGAGTCGATTTCTTACAGTCTGTTCCGCCTTGTCTCTAATCGAGCAGGTATTGATCAAGATCAAATCAGCATCGTCTACTACTTGAGTTGTATTATACCCTTCTTTGGAAAGAATGGAGGCTACAATTTCTGAATCAGAAAAATTCATCGCACATCCATAACTTTCGATGAGTACTTTTTTATCGTTGTTTTTTAGAGATTCTAGCTCTAAAGCAGTTCCTTGTATTTCAGGGTTTATTTCTTTCTCCATGGTGCTTTCTTAGCTGTTTTAATAGCGCTATGCAAAGATAGTACTATTCTAGAAAAACTGACATAATGTCATAAAAAAAATAATTGTATTTCTGTGTCTTTTATACTTGAATT
>DAIRFL010000152.1:0-4785 GCA_036795105.1 Flavobacteriaceae bacterium
GCACTAATCTGATCAATCATCGCCTTATCTCTACGTTGTTTTTTTTCAATCCAGATGCAATCATGGTATCAAACGCCATTTTTGAAGTAAAACGCTCGTCTTGTCGTTCAACTTTCATTGCGGGAAATTCCTTCTGAAACAACTTAATAAATGCCTCGATCGATACTTCCGATTGAGAGGCTTCATTGTTCATTTGCTTTGGAAGACCTATAACCACGCATTCCACATCTTCTTCCTTAAAATAGGATTTGAGATAGTCCATCAGCTCATCTGTAGGAACAGTACACAGACCTGATGCGATAATTTTCATAGGATCTGTTACAGCAATTCCTGAACGTTTGGTTCCAAAATCAATAGCTAATAATCTACTCAAAATCTTTTTTGGCAAAATTACAGCTTAATTTGTTATACCTATAAATTTTAAGAGATAATTAAGCTTGAAGACGTTATCTTTGTCAAAATTTCAAACTATATGACCGATTTACAATCAAAAATAGAAGCTGCTTGGGACGATAGAAGTCTGTTAACTGAGGCTTCAACTCAAGAAGCTATTCGTGAAGTAATTAAAAAATTAGACAACGGAGAACTTCGCTGTGCTGAGCCTACCGACAATGGATGGCAAATCAACGAATGGGTTAAAAAAGGAGTTGTATTATACTTCCCTATTCAAAAAATGGAAACCTTAGAAGCTGGAATCTTTGAATACCACGATAAGATGCCTCTTAAGAAAGGATATAAAGAAAAAGGGATTAGAGTAGTTCCTAATGCTGTAGCACGACATGGAGCTTATATTTCTCCAGGTACTATTTTAATGCCTTCTTATGTCAATATTGGAGCTTATGTAGACGAAGGTACAATGGTTGATACCTGGGCTACCGTTGGAAGTTGTGCACAAATTGGTAAGAATGTTCACCTCAGTGGTGGTGTTGGTATTGGTGGTGTATTAGAACCACTACAAGCTGCTCCAGTTATTATTGAAGACAATGCCTTCTTAGGTTCAAGATCAATTGTTGTCGAAGGAGTTCGCGTTGAAAAAGAAGCAGTATTAGGAGCAAATGTGGTACTTACAGCTTCTACAAAAATCATCGATGTTACTGGTGAAGAGCCTGTAGAAATGAAAGGAGTTGTGCCTGCCCGCTCAGTAGTCATTCCGGGAACCTATACTAAAAAATTCCCTGCCGGTGAATACGGAGTACCCTGTGCACTGATCATCGGTAAGCGCAAGGAGAGTACTGATAAAAAGACCTCCTTAAACGACGCATTGAGAACCTATGATGTAGCTGTATAAAAATACTTTTTACTTTAAGCTATTTTACGGAACTTTGCAGAGCTGATAGTCAATGATTATCAGCTCTGTTTTTAGTTATATGGAAGATTTTAAAAAAGCACTCAGAGAAGCAGAAGAAGTCCTGGCAAATGGTGGGGTTATTCTTTACCCAACCGATACTGTATGGGGATTGGGTTGTGATGCTACCAATAGTAAGGCTGTTGAAAAGATTTACAAAATCAAGAACAGAGCTGATTCTAAATCCCTCATCTGTTTGGTAAGTGATGTGGCCATGCTCGAACGACATATTGAAGAGGTTCCTGAGCCTGCTTACGATATTATTGATTTTAGTGAGAAACCAACCACGATTATCTACGATGCTCCTAAGGGTGTAGCCGCCTCTGTCATTGCAGATGACAACAGTTTGGGAATTAGAGTCGCTAAGGATAAATTCTGTAAATACCTCATCACTAATTTTAAAAAGCCTATCGTATCTACATCAGCTAATATATCAGGTGCTCCTACCCCAAAACAGTTTGAAGAAATCGATGCGAAGATTTTATCAGCTGTGGACTATATAGTACCTTTACAGCCAGAATTCAATCAGGGGGCTGCATCTACCATTATCAAAATTAAAAATAATGGTGAAGTCCGTATCATTAGGAGTTAGCAAGAAATGAATTACAAAGAGGCCTTAAAAGATCCCGTATTTAAAACCCTCAATCAGGTGTCTGAATCCATGGGATTATCTTCCTTTGTTATCGGCGGTTTTACACGAGATTATTTATTGGGTAAAGAAAACCCAAAAGATATCGATATTGTAGTCATTGGCAATGGTATTGAATTTGCTCAAGAAGTTTCCAAGGCCCTTAAAGGCAGTTCTGAAATTTCAATTTTCAAAAACTACGGTACTGCAATGATTAAGTACAAGGATCTCGTTCTTGAATTTGTCGGTGCTCGAAAAGAGAGTTATTCTCACCACAGTAGGAATCCAAAAGTAGCTAATGGAAGTCTGGAAGACGATCAAAACAGAAGAGACTTCACTATTAATGCACTTGCACTATCACTCAACAGCGAAGATTTCGGTGATTTAATCGATCCCTTTAACGGAATAGAAGACTTAGAAAACAAATGCATTCGAACTCCTTTAGATGCAGATATCACCTATTCTGACGATCCACTTCGAATGATGAGAGCCATTCGATTTGCGACGCAACTGGATTTTAAAATTGAAAAAGATTCACTAAAAGCCATAGAGCGCAATAAGGAGCGAATCAAAATTATATCCAATGAGCGAATTGTGGATGAACTCCATAAGATCTTACTTGCCTCAAAGCCGAGTAAAGGATTTAAACTCTTACACAAAACTGGATTATTAGGCTATATGTTACCGGAACTAATAGCCTTAGAAGGTATTGAAGAAATTGAAGGCCAACGTCATAAAGACAACTTTTGGCACACTTTAGAAGTGGTGGATAATATATCCAAAAACACAGATAACCTATGGCTTCGTTGGGCTGCACTTTTACACGATATCGGAAAGGCTCCCACCAAACGATTTGACAAGAAAATTGGATGGACCTTCCACGGACATGAATTTATCGGTTCCAAAATGGTTTACAAACTCTTTAAACGGTTACACCTTCCCTTAAATGAGAAGATGAAATACGTTAAAAAAATTGTCTCCATGAGTTCCAGACCCATAGTGATTGCAGAAGATTTTGTAACTGATTCAGCAGTCAGAAGACTCATTTTTGACGCTGGTGAAGATATCGAAGATCTCATGACCCTTTGTGAGGCGGATATCACTACTAAAAATCCTAAAAAACAAAAGCGTTATAGAAACAATTTTAAAATTGTTCGTCAAAAAATAGTCGAAGTTGAACAACGAGATCACATTCGAAATTTTCAACCTCCAATCAGTGGTGAAGAAATTATCAAACTATTCAACATTCAACCTTCAAAAGAAGTAGGGATTATCAAAGAGGCGATTAAGGAGGCTATTTTAGAAGGTGAAATTCCAAATGAATACGAATCAGCTCTCGCGTTTACTATTAAAAAAGGGGAATCGATGGGACTTAAAGCTACAGAAATATGAAAGCCTTCTTGAAATTTGCAAAGATTACCCTAGTACTAGTGTATGTAGTAGTCATCGCTGGATCAGTAGTTCGAATGACAGGATCAGGGATGGGATGTCCAGACTGGCCTAAGTGTTTTGGCTATATGATTCCTCCTACTGATGAAGAAACACTGCTTTGGGACGAAGGAAAAAGCTTTCACAAGGGTGAAGTGATCATCTACCAAGAACGTTTGTATAAGGCTACTGACGACTTTACAACATCTAAAGACTTTAAAGATGCTAATTGGGAGCTCTATACGAAACACGACTATGCTAAATTCAACCCTTATCACACCTGGACTGAATTTATCAATAGATTATTTGGTGCACTAGCAGGTTTAGCGACCTTCATTCTGGCTATCTGGAGTTTTAAGTTTTGGAACAAAAACAAAAAATTAGCCGTATTAGCCGTACTCGTTGTGATAGGTATGGGATTTGAAGCATGGTTAGGGGCTACGGTCGTATACTCTGTATTACTACCCGTAAAAATCACCGTACATATGTTGATGGCTCTAGTAATCATTGGCATGATGATATCCATTGTTTATCAGTCTGCTGATCGAGCTCTAGAACACAAAGCAGATCCATTACTAAAAAAATTAATAGGAATTGCTATCCTAATGACCTTGATTCAGGTTGTACTAGGGACCCAAGTTCGAGAGTTTGTAGATGAACAAATAAAATCTTTAGGTGAATCCAATCCAGAATCTTGGTTGGTATCACCTCCGGTGTTGTTTTATATTCACCGTTCTTTCTCAATCTTAATGTTACTCACAAACGCTTATATACTATACCGAGTACATAAATTTAATTTAGGATATCCGATCGCTAAATGGATTTTTGGTTTTGTCGTCCTTGCAGCACTAAGTGGTATTATTATTTACTACGCTGATTTTCCAATACTTAGCCAACCAATGCACTTAGTTGTAGCCTCTGTTATATTTGGATTGCAGTACTATCTCTTTTTAGAGTCAAATACTGCTTCTAAAACTGAAAAAAGATTGTAAATTTACTCCCCTAATTCAGCTTAAATGATTTACAAAATAAGAGTCATATTAGACGCCAAAGAAGATGTTTTTAGAGATCTAGCTGTAGATTCAAACGACAGTCTTGAAGATTTTCACAATATTATTTCACAATCCTTTGGATTGGATTCAGGTGAAATGGCTGCGTTTTACACCTGTGATCAGGAGTGGAATCAAGAAGATGAAATTCCCCTCTTTGCGATGGAAGATGGAGTTTCAATGGCTTCGGTTACCTTAAAAGACATTATCGATGAGGATAAAACCAAACTCATTTACGTTTATGACTTTTTATTGATGTGGACGTTTTTTGTAGAGCTGGCTGATATTTCTAAACCAAATGAGGGAGCTTCCTATCCCGATTTATTGTTCTCTCA
>DAIRFL010000153.1:0-4769 GCA_036795105.1 Flavobacteriaceae bacterium
TTCACTACTCTAGTTATTCTTATAACTGGATTTGGCATTGCTAAACTCATACAAGACCAATGGGATCCCTCATCTATGAATGCATTTCAAATAAGTGCTTTCTTTCTACTCAATACACTGTCAGTAATTCTAGGTATAAAAATTAAGTTGAAGTCTTAATAAAAAAGATTGACTCTCTTAACTATTAATAGATTAAGAAGTACTATCAAACCACCTCCGCCACCACAAAAGTACTCCCTCCTACATAGATCACATCCTGCTCAGTTGCTTTGGATTTAGCAGCCACTAAAGCTTCTTGAACTGATTCAAAAGTAGTAGCTACTAATCCAGCATCCTCTAACTTTTCTAAAAGTAGGTTTTGATTGAGTGCCCTATCAATTTTTGGTGAACAAGCATAATAGATGGCATCCTTTGGAAGTAATTGAATGACTCCATCAATGTCTTTATCACTAACCATTCCAATCACAAGATGAAGTTGTTCTTTAGGCTCCTCCTCTAATTGCTTCAGCGTATAGGTGAGACCTTCTTTGTTATGGGCGGTATCGAGTATGATCTTTGGGTTTTGTTGAAGGATTTGCCATCTTCCTAATAGATTGGTGTTTTTCACCACAGAAAGTAATCCATTCACTAAATGCTCCTGAGTTATTTTAAAGCCCTCTAAGCGTTTTACCGCCTCCACTACTCCATTGATGTTCTTAGGCTGATAACTACCCTTTAAATCGCTTTTATAACTTGTTTGAGCTGCTAAATAGATTGGAGCATTCTCTTGTTTTGCCTTTTCCTTAAAAACATCCCAGGTTTGTTCTTGATATTCACTGATAACCACTGGAGTATTAGGTTTAATAATTCCAGCTTTTTCAAAGGCAATTTTTGAAAGTGTGTCCCCTAAGAAGTTCATATGATCCATACCAATATTGGTAATGAGCGAAAGCTCTGGATTAATGATATTGGTTGCATCCAACCGCCCTCCAAGGCCTACTTCAATTATAGCAATATCCACCTTGTTATTTGCAAAGGATTCACAAGCCATCGCAACAGTCAATTCAAAAAAAGAGAGGCTGTTATCTTCTATATAATCCTTGTTGATTTCAATGAAACTTACAACTTCAGCCTTTTCAATCATCTGCCCATCAATCTTAATACGCTCTCTAAAATCTTTTAAATGAGGCGAGGTATACAAACCAACCTTATAACCAGCCTCTTGAAGAATGGAAGCCAGCATATGAGAAGAAGATCCCTTTCCATTGGTTCCAGCTACGTGAATGGATTTAAATTGCTTTTGAGGGTTGTTTAATTGCTTACAAAAATGAACAATGGGTTCCAATTTGTTGGAATAGGCATCCTTCCCTTTGAGTTGGTAATTGGGAAGTTGGGAATACATCCACTCAAGGGTTTGTTTATAGTCCACTACTGCCCTAGTTTAAAGTGAATCACCACAAAACCAATTTGACGATCTGGAGCATTGGAATCCGGATCCCATCGATAGGACAAGGCGGTGCGTTTTGCAGGCTCTAATAAACAAGAAGCATTGTTAGTCGTTCCTTTTATTCCAGGATCCGCTTCAATCACTCTTCCATTTTTATCCACTAAGATTCTAACAACTACTGTTCCCTCTTCATCACAGGTTTGTTTATACACTTGAAAACCACTGAGATTTCTACCAGAAAGACCATATCCTTCAGTTCCGGTTGCATTAGGAGAACCGTAAAAACTAGCCGCATAAGGATCTCCATTGGGGTCTCCTTGTTGAGCATTGCCGATTTGATCTCCTTGACTCGATTCAGCTTCTGTAGCACCTAATATTGAAGATAGTGCATCTGTGGTTTTTTGATCAGGTTTTGGAGGCTCAGGAGTCGGTTCCACCTTCACCTCTTCTTTGGGTGTTGTTTCTTTTACTTCTTCTTGAACTTCCTCAATTGAGGTTTCTTTTGGAGTCTCTTTAGGAGTTTGTTTGACCTCTTCAACTTTTGGCTCTTCCTTTGGGATCACCACCTCTGAACTATCTTCTGTCAACACCTCTTCAACCTCCTCTGTAGCAGTCTCCTCTACAGGAGTTGGTGGAGGAGTCAGCTGCTCTTCTGGCTGTTTTGGACTAGGAGTTGGCTCTGGTTGTTGCTGAGTATTTGAAGTAGTTATAGGGGCTCCAGCATTGGAGTTTCCAAAAGAAATAAGAATACCATTCTCATCAGGTGGATCCAAGTACCTTAATCCCACAAAAAACAAAAGAAGTACAAGGCCTAACAAAAGTATCGTCGTTAGACCAAAAGATTGACGTTCAAATTTAGTTTCTAATAGTGCCATTAATTAGGGCGCACCGCTAAAATCACCTTATAACGATGTTGCTGTGCTAAATCCATTACATACACTGCTTCCTTAACTGCAACTGATTCCTCAGTTCTGAGAATAATTGTAGGTTCTTCTTGATCTTTAAGCGCATTAACAAGAGCCGTCTCCAGCTCCATTTTAGTCAATTGCTGTTCATCTAAATAATAGTTCAAATCCTTATCGATACTCACCGATACATTCTGAACATTAGTCGATTTTCCTTTGGCTTTTGGCAATAGTAAATCCAATGCATTTGGAGCATTAGAAGTCAACATAAAAAACACCAACAGCAAGAAAACGATATCAGTCATTGAAGACATCGAAAACTCTGGTGAAACCTTATTTCTGCCTTTTAATTTCATGAATTAAACCGGTTCGTTTAACAAATCCAAGAAGTCAACCGCATTAGCCTCCATCTTGTGAACCACCTTATTGGTAATGTTTACCAAGTGGTTGTATCCGATATAGGCTATAATACCAACTATAAGACCTGCTACGGTAGTTGTCATTGCCGTATAAATACCAGAAGCCAAGAGTCCCATTTCAGCCTGACCTCCACTTGAGGCCATTTCATGGAATGCAATAATCATCCCAATAACCGTTCCAAGGAATCCAATCATCGGAGCAGCACCAGCAACTGTTGCTAATACTGAAACGTTCTTTTCAAGTTTATAAACCTCAAGCGTTCCCGCATTTTCAATAGCTGTATTGATATCATCTAATGGTTTTCCGATTCGAGCAATCCCCTTCTCGGTTAAACGAGCAACAGGAGAATCCGTCATCTTACACAAATTCATAGCAGATTCAACCTTGTGATTAGAAATATGATCCCTGATTTGATTCATAAAGTTGGCATCGATCTTTGATGCCGCTTTAATAGCAAATAAACGCTCAAAATAAATATAAAGTGCCACTCCTAAGAGTACAAAAAGCACTGATATAATAAGAATAGATCCCGTACCCCCACTGAGAATTAAATCCATCACTGATAAGGTTCGCTCCTCTTGAAGCACCTCCTCGGCACCGTTAGCAACATCTTGAAGATTCATATATATTTTTTAAATAGTTTAATTAAAACAAAGTTTATGCCACGTTTAAGACAAAATCTCTCAATAGGATAAATGTAACTGATCCAGCTGCAAAGCCTACAAAAGCCAACCAAGAAATCTTCTTTAAATACCAGAAGAAGTCTATTTTTTCCATTCCCATCGCCACAACACCTGCTGCTGATCCAATTATAAGCATTGAACCACCAGTACCAGCAGAATAAGCGATAAAGTGCCAAAGAGGGTTATCTACCCCTTCAGAGAACATACCAATACTAGCTGCTACTAGAGGTACATTGTCAATAACTGCTGAACCAGCACCTAATAATAGAACCACAATATCAGTATTTGGAAAAGTTGCATTTAAGCCTTCTGCAAAATGGAATAAGATCCCCAACGATTCAAGAGCAGCAACTGCGAGTAAAATCCCTAAGAAGAAAAGAATAGAAGGCATTTCAATACGCGTCAATGCTTTATGAACTGGAGAATGGTGTGAATTACCATTATCACTTCCGCTCATCGCACTACCAACTGTAAAGGCTCTATGAGAAAGAATCTCAGCAAAAGTAGCTACGATCGCTAAAGAAAGCATCATTCCAACATAAGGAGGTAAGTGTGTGATGGTTTTAAACACTGGAACAAAAACAATAGACCCCAATCCTAAATACAACATTAAAGATCCTTGTTTAGTCTTTCCATTACCGTCATCTTCCATTTCAATTTCACCTTTAAAGTGCTTTGAATTCCCCATAAATAATACAGGAACAATCATACATACTAGTGAAGGAATCAATAAGTGTTCAATAAGCTGAAGTGTAGTTACCTTATTAGCAATCCAAAGCATGGTTGTGGTTACATCTCCAATTGGAGACCAGGCACCACCAGCATTCGCTGCAATGATAATAAGCCCTGCGAACCACAATCTTGTAGTACGGTCTTTAACCACTTTTTGCAGGATGGTAATCAGCACAATCGTAGCAGTTAAGTTATCGATAATAGCCGATAAGATAAATGCCAAAAAGGCAAATAGCCAGAGTAATTTTCGCTTGCTTTTAAAATTGATAAAACTTTTGATCGTTTGAAATCCATTAAAATGATCAATGATTTCAACAATCGTCATTGCCCCTAATAAAAAGACGAGAATTTCAGCTGTTTTCCCCAAATGGTGCAGTAGAATCTCATCCACATGAGTCGGTTCTAATTCTTTCAAGGTGGTATTCACCTCAAAAACATCCATATGAGTTAATGCGATAATAGCCCAAAGTAAGGCCATCATTGCCAATGCTGGGATTAATTTATCAATTTTAAGATTGTGCTCTAAGGTGATCGCTAGATACCCTAAAACAAAAATTGCGATAATTACAGTTTCCATGAAATAAGATAGTTAGAATAATATAG
>DAIRFL010000154.1:0-4747 GCA_036795105.1 Flavobacteriaceae bacterium
TGTCAAGTCTTTTAAGTAAAACCTTTATTGATGAAAATCCCTTTTATAACCACAGCATTTATATTAAGTTCCTTCTTTGGATTCGCACAACAAACTTCAACTATAGAATTTGATGGAGTTGTAAATCCTACGGAGTGGGAAGGAGCACAAACTTATAAGATTAATTACGAATTTGATCCTGGAGATAATGTCGCTTCAAAGAATCCCACCGACGTCTATGTCAAATACGACGAGGAGCATATTTTAGTGGGTTTTGTCGCTTATACCGATATGAGTACCCTTCGTTCCTCTCTTAGAAACAGAGATGAAGCCTGGGAAGACGATACGGTATTCTTTGGAATTGATACTTATGGAGATGGAAGGTTCCTCGTGTTTTTGGGATCTAATGCCGAAGGAAGTCAATTGGATATGAAACTTACTAATAACGGAAATGACGACCCTTCTTATGATGTAAACTTCTATACAAAAGCTTCTAAACACGAGAACGCATATCACGTGGAAATGATGATTCCCTTTAGCGGAATCCAATTCGAAGAGGCTGATGTGATGAATTGGTCAATTACGGTTCACCGTTCTACTTTTGTCGAGGGAAATCGCTCTCAGAATTTAAATTTCCCACTGGATCGCAATAACTCTTGTTTTATTTGTCAGTCTCCAGACAAATTAGTCTTGGAAAATGTAAAATCACAGAACAGATTTAATCTTTTACCCAATGTGTTTAGTGGAGTATCCGGAGAGCACAATGGCGATCAACTTGTATTTGGAAAACTCAAACCCAATTTTGGACTCAGTGGACTCGTCGATATCAATGCGAAGACTTCCTTTGAATTTGCGATCAATCCAGACTTTTCTCAAGTAGAAGCTGATGTATCTCAAATAACAGTCAACAATACTTTTGGGATTCGATATCCAGAACGTAGACCTTACTTTAATGAAGGAAAAGATTTTATCAGTTTTGTAACAGATGGTATTGTTTATACCCGCTCCATAAACAAACCTTTAATTTCAACCAAACTCATCAACCAAGGAAAGAAACAACGCTATTATTGGCTAGTGGCTTATGATGAAAAAACCCCCTATTTAGTAGGAGGTGAGAACAGATCGTATTTTGGAGAAGGAGAAGGGTCATTAGCCAATATATTTAGATATCAACGTACTTATGAAGGTGGAAGTAACCTAGGATTTATTAGCACGAATCGCTTTTACGACGGTGGAGGTTCAGGGAATCTATTTGGTATCGATGGTTTGTATCGATTAAAAGATAAGTACACTATTGGATTTGAAGTTGCATCGACTCGAATGGTTGAGCCAGAAAACGATTGGATTGATTCTGACGATGTAATCGAAGGGCATACAGTGGCTTTGGACGGTGAAGAAAATACCGGATATTCAGCACTTGTATACGCTAATAGATCTACTAAGAATTGGAATACTGATGTATTTTATATTCACAAATCACCTTGGTATGCAACTCCTTTAGGATTTGCGACCTCTAACAACTATAAAACTTTTGAAATAGGTCAACGATACCAACATTTTTTTGAAGAGGAAAGTAAAATGAATACTCTAAATGTTTCTGCTCGTTATCAATTAAAACACAATTTTAATGGGCTTAAAAAAAGATCTAATTTAAACCTTCAAACCTTTATGAGATTCGATAATAATATCGGTACTGAAATTTCTTATAACAAACAGTTTTGGGAAGAGTTTTATGGATTTGAAACTGATGAACAGTATAGTTACTCTTGGTTTTTAATGTATAATCCAAGTGAAAAATTCAGTATTAGAGGCTTTGCTTCTACGGGTAAATCACTTTATTACGACAGTTCAAACCCAAGAATAGGTAGAAGTAGATTTGTTGGGACATTTAATGATTTCCAGATCAGTCCAAAATTCAAAATATCTCCTAGTCTAAGGTATACCTCACTACAACACCTTAACTCTGAAGATTATTACTATAAGGGCTATATATTTAGAGGAAATTTAAATTACCAATTTAACAGTGACCTCTCTTTTAGATTTGTCATAGAGAAGAACAATTTCAGCGATACGATATTTACGCAGTCCTTACTCAAGTACAATCCGAATCCATTTACAATCTTTTATGTAGGTGGAACCACAGGATACTCCTATATAGATCAAGATATTAACTACAGAATAGACAATGCACAGGTCTACTTTAAGTTTCAATATATGATTGATCTGTAAATAATTAAATTTGGTTGGTTGGTACTGCCTAGTGATTAGAAACTTCTAATTGTTAGGCAGTTTTTTTATCGTCTCTCGACCCATTGTATCAGCATTTCAAACCATTTATTCACTTGAGGAATATCCCTCATGCCATAGCCGTGTCCACCGGATTCGTGTAAGTGCAGTTCTGCCTGTTGACCTGAATTGATCCATTCTTTGTATAGCTCAGCGACTTGAGGTGCAATCATCAATTCATCATCTGAAGCACAGCTAAAAAATGCTGGTGTGTTCTTATTTGAGAATTGATATTTTGAAATGATTTCAATCCAAGGATAGATTCCTGCTATATAGTTTGGTTTATAAAGCTCAGGAGCGTGGAATAAGGTTTCTAAAGTCAAAGCTCCACCAGCTGAAAACCCCATCATTCCAATTTGATTAGCATCAATATTAAAGGTGGTTGAGTTATCTCTAAGGTGTTTGATTGTTTCAATCGCATCTTCTAGGGCATAGGGAAGCGTTTGTTTGGCTCTTTGATTGATTCCCTCCCAATCTTCTTTTGCAACTAGATCGTTAACGTAGTCCTCTGCATTTCCATCCACAGGGTATAGTCTGTATTTTAACACAAAGGCGTTGATTCCATTTGCTACAAGCTTTTTAGCTACAGCGCTACCTTCATTTTCAATAGAATGAAAAAATAAGGCGCCACCGGGAGCTACAATCATCGCTTTTTTAGTGTTGATCTTAGGATCTGACAAATAAACATCGAGCTCTGGCTGTGATATATTATCGAGGTGTAGGAGCCCTGAATCCCTCGAGGGGTATGTCAGTGAGGGAAAACTCTGTTCTTGTTTAGTTTGAATCGGAAGCTTTATAGTTGAATGAGCCTTGGTCATACTACTGGTTCTTTTTAAAAATAAATCCACCAGGGGTATAATCTTTGGGTAGGTATTCCTCTGGTACTGCCTTGGTATTTCCGTCTCTCGCTGCAGTGTAATGTGGAGACATAATTTCAATTTCTCTAGCGTTGCAGCTATCTTGTATGTGCTGATGTAGCTCAGAATAGATCAAGGCTTGTTTGCTAGCCTGATGAGTATAGGCATTGATTTCATAGGAGACATAAAAATCATTTAAGCTTGTCTGCAATACAAATGGTTTGGGTTCCTCTAAAACATACTCCGTTTTTTGAGCAGCTTCAATGAGGGCCTGGTGAACTAGATTCCACGGAACGTCATATCCAATCGTTACAGTAGAGTGTACAATAAGTCCCTTCTTTTCAGCTTCAACGGTATAGTTTACTGTATGACTACTCATTACTGTTGAATTAGGAACAGAAACGATTTCATTCTTGATGGTTTTAATACGCGTTACGAGAATGTTTTTTTCTACTACATCTCCAACGGTGTTCCCAATTTTTATGCGATCACCTATTTTGTAAAGCCTCATATAGGTTAGGATAATACCTGAGATAAGGTTGGAAAGCGATCCTGCAGACCCAAAGGTGAACAGGAATCCTAAAAAGACCGATACCCCTTTAAATATAGGAGAGTCACTTCCTGGTAAATAAGGGAAAATCACTACAATCATAAAGGCAACAACTAGTACTCTTATGATTTGATAGGTAGGGGAAGCCCAATCAGGATAGAATCCAGGAAGTTTTAGGCGCTCTAATTCAATCTCAGATTTGAGGTATTTGATTCCTCTGAGGACATATCTAAACACAAAAATAATTACTGCAATAGTAATCAGATTTGGAAGGTAATCAATAATTGAAAAAAGTATTCTCTTGAGCGGTGTCAGTACATATCCAAATAGCGTAGCCCCCAAGTTTTTAGTCCATGGAAAGACTCCAAAAAGCAATGGTATACTGATGTACACAATAAAGAGCAGGATAAACCACTTGATAATTGAATTGAGATTGATCAGTGCATTGACTTGACTTTTAGCATCAAAGAGGGTGTAGTTTCTGATTTTGATTCCCTTGATTCTCTTGTTCTTTTGCTCGTATATTTTAACGGAAATCAACCTAAACAACTTAAGAACGTATTTGATGATGAAATAGGTAATAATTACTATTAGTAATGCTAATCCAATGTTCTTTAATAGCGAGTAGAGACTTGTTTCATCTTTATAAATCCTATAGGCTTCTGAAATGGAGTTCTTGTATCTGCTTGCAAGTGTATTTCGGTCCACTTTCTCAACAGCTGCGTCATGATCAGATATGGCCAATAATACTTTGGAGCCGTATATAACTTGAGTATTACTTTGATTATTTTTTAGCGAAAATAGATTACTGTCATATTCCAACTCTTTGAGTTGTTGTATTCTTTCATTGATAGCAGTAGCTCTTTCAAGGGCTGAAAATCCACCAATGTCATTGTGAACTTTAAAGAGGGTGTCGTTAAAAAAACCAATTACGGCATGCCCTTCTCTAGGAGTTTCCAACTTTGTTTGAAGACTGTCTTTTTGAGATAAAACCGTAGGAGTATCTTGTGCTTTGAGTTGAAAACTTAATAAAAGTAACAACAAATATAGGTGTTTCATCGCTTTTGTATTGATA
>DAIRFL010000155.1:0-4686 GCA_036795105.1 Flavobacteriaceae bacterium
AGATGGCGATTTGCAAAAATTCAAGGTCAATGAAGATGGATTTTTTGTTCTCAAAGACGGATCACTGATTTACAATCCTAATATTGATCTTTCAGAAAATCACCAAAGCTATGCTTCTGAACGTTTATTTTACAAAATAAATCCAAATGAACTCCTCCCTGATTCAGGTGGTGAACTCTATCGAAATTGGAGACCTGAAATTAAAACTGCTGATGATATATGGAATGAAATTGCTCGAGTGAGTAAAATTCCTGGGGTTACTTCAGCCCCTAAATTACAACCAATTGAAACACGTCTTGTAATGCTTCAAACAGGAATGCGTGCTCCTCTTGGCATCAAAGTAAGAGGCTCTAGCTTAGAACAGATCGAAGCCTTTGGATTTGAGCTCGAAAAACAACTAAAAACTATTGAAGGAGTCAAAGAGCAAACAGTATTTGCAGATCGAATGGTTGGAAAACCCTATTTAATCTTTGATCTCGATCGCGATAAAATTGCTCGTTATGGACTAACTATTTCTAAAGTACAAGAAAGTCTTCAACTCGCTGTGGGTGGAATTCCCTTAACTCAGACTATCGAAGGTAGAGAGCGATACAATATTCGTCTTCGTTATCCTCGAGCACTTAGAAACAATCCTGAGGAGTTGAGTAAAATTTCAATTGACTTAGCAAACGGAACTACAATTCCTATTAGTGAAGTGGCTCAAATTAATTATGAACGAGGTCCCGGACAAATCAAGAGTGAGGATGGATTTTTAGTTGGTTATGTCATCTTCGACAAGGAAGAAGGCTATGCCGAAGGAAGCTTAGCTCAAAAAGTAGAAAAAGAGCTAGATCAAATGATTGTAAACAGAACCCTAGAAGTTCCCTCTGGTATCAGTTACCAACTCACTGGTTCTTATGAAAACCAATTAAGAGCAGAGAAAACCCTCAGCATTATTATTCCTCTAGTGTTACTGATTATTTCAGTAATCCTCTATATGCAATTTAGATCCATTGCTACTGCCCTCTTTATTTTTAGTGGGATTGCCGTTGCATTCTCAGGAGGCTTTATCTTAATATGGCTTTACGGTCAAGGTTGGTTCTTAAATATAGACCTATTTGGGGTTTCCCTCAGAGAGGTATTTAATATTCAAAGCATTAATCTAAGTGTCGCTGTTTGGGTTGGATTTATCGCCCTTTTTGGAATTGCAACTGATGATGGAGTGGTGATGGCCACCTATCTCAAACAAAACTTTGAAAAACAAAAGCCAGAAAACATTTCTGCTGTTAGAAAAGCGGTTATAGATGCTGGTTTAAAGAGAATTAAACCCTGCTTGATGACCACCGCTACAACGCTTATCGCACTATTGCCTATTATGAGTTCTCAAGGTAGAGGTAGCGATATTATGATTCCTATGGCAATCCCGAGTTTTGGAGGAATGCTCGTCGCATTAATTACATTATTTGTAGTTCCAGTACTCTATAGTTGGAATCAAGAACTAAAACTTAAAAAGGCTTAATCATGAAAAACAGATATCGACATATAGTTCTTTTTTGGATTGCATCTACAGTAGTAGTTTTTGCTCAACAACTCGATCAATTAATTGAAATCGCCCTTGAAAACAATCCCCAATTAAGTGCTCTTGAGCTTAAAACCCAAATAACTAAAGAAGGGGAAACACAAGCAGAAAGTTGGAAAAACGCATCCATTTCCTCAGCACTTTTTATCAGTGAGCCGGAGACTAGAACAGGGCCTCAAAGGTTTCAATTATCTGCGAGTCAACCGATTCCAGCTTTTGGAAGAATTACAGCCCGTAAAGCCTATGCCAAATCCTTAACGGATATCAATTATCAAGAATGGATTATTGCAAAACGCAAATTGCTTTTAGAAGTCGCTCAATTGTATTACAACTACCAAGTACTCATTAGACAGAGTGCATTGATCAAAAATCACTTAGGGCGATTGGATCAGTATATTGCTATTGCCACCACTAAGGTAACTTCAGGTGAAGCCTCAGCAGTTGATGTTTTCAGACTCAAGATGAGAAAAGAGGAATATCAAAATCAACTGCTTCAAATTCAAAAGTCTTTCGATGTTTTAGATGCATCTTTAAAATCTGTGTTAAACAGCGATTCGACAATTAGAATAGAAGAAGATCCCAGTTTTGTAATAACATCAAATGAATTAGATTTCAATAAGCTTCAACTTGAAATTCACCCTGAACTTATTCAATACGATCTGCTTTATGAATCAGTCATTAAAGAGCGTGAACTCAACTCTAAAGAACGATTACCTGGACTTGGATTAGGATTGAATTATATCAATGTCGGCAACCGACAAGACCTCAACCCAATCGACAATGGAAAGGATATTGTGGCTCCAATGCTATCGCTTAGCCTTCCTGTTTTTAACAAATCCTATCAATCTAAAGAGCGTCAATTACACATCAAAGAAAAGCAGCTTGAGCTACAAAAAACAGATCGAAAAAATCAATTGCAACAACAACTCGATCGCGCCATCGCTTACAGTGAAAAAGCATTGATTGATTTCAATTCTCAAAATAAAAACTTGAACTTAGCACATCAATCCTTGGAACTAGTATTAGCAGCTTTTCAAACGAATGCTAAGGGAATTGAAAAACTATTAGATATCCAGCAGATGGAGTTTAATTTTGAATTCAAAAGAATAGGAGCCATTGGCAACTATTTTCAAGGAAGGTTACAATTAGAATACCTTGTAAAACAGTAAACAATGAAACATCAATATAGAATAATAGGAATGAGTTGTATGGGCTGTAGAAGTCACGTACAAGAAGCGCTTTCAGAAGTTGAAGGTATAACTCTTGCAGAAGTCAATTTAGAACTCGGAAAGGCAGAACTCACAATGGAGCATCATATTGCGATCGAAACTTTAGACCAGGCCATCAAAGAAGCTGGAGCTCATTACAGTATTAAACCTTGGAGTGAAAAATCGGACTGTTGTTCATCTAAGGAGGAACATCAGCAGGAAAAACAAAAAGAATTAAAAACTTCTCAAAAGGCTGGAGAATACTATTGTCCCATGTTTTGTGAAGGAGATAAAACCTATCCTAAAGCAGGAGATTGTCCAGTATGCGGCATGGATTTAGTTCCCATGGCAACTTCAGCATCTGAGGAAGATCAAACCTATAAGAACTTACTTAAAAAGTTCTGGATTTCACTCGCTTTTACCTTGCCTATTTTCATCATTGCCATGTCAGATATGATTCCTTCATTCGACAAAACAAAATGGCTCTCAGAATTTATCTGGAATAATATTCAACTTGTATTATCAATTCCCGTTGTGTTCTACAGTTGTTGGATGTTTATGCAGCGTGCTTGGACTTCCCTTATCACAAAGCGATTAAATATGTTTACCCTCATTGGTTTTGGAGCGGGAATCGCATGGGTTTACAGTGTTTTTGCCACTTACTACCCACTGATTGATTCAACTATAGAGATTGATCTCTTTGTCTATTTCGAAGCTGCTACGGTTATTCTAACATTGGTGCTACTTGGTCAGGTGTTAGAAGCAAAAGCACATTCTAAAACTTCTGCAGCGATTAAAAGTCTTCTCAAATTAGTTCCAAATAACGCAACCCTAGTAAAAAATGGAAAAGAGCGTCAAATCTCCATCGATCAAATTAAAATCGACGATCATATACGAGTAAAACCAGGAGGGAAAATACCAGTGGACGGTATTCTTGTCGAAGGTAGTTCTAGTGTTGATGAATCCATGATTAGTGGAGAACCGATACCAGTGGTAAAAGAGATTGGAGATTTGGTTCACGCAGGTACGATTAATGGAACCCAATCATTTACACTCAAAGCTCAAAAAGTAGGAGCTGACACCCTATTATCTCAAATCATCGAACTGGTAAATGCGGCAAGTCGATCCAAAGCGCCAATTCAAAAGAAGGCGGATCGTATCGCAGCATATTTCGTTCCCATCGTGATGGTAATCTCTGTGCTTACTTTTATTTTATGGATGGTTTTGGATCCAGATCCTTCTTATCTCAAAGCGATGGTAAACGCTATCGCTGTTTTAATCATCGCCTGTCCCTGTGTCTTGGGATTGGTAACTCCTATGTCAGTAATGGTAGGAGTGGGAAGAGGATCCCAATCGGGAGTTCTCATTAAAGATGCACAGGCTTTGGAACTCATGGAACAAGTCGATACACTTATTGTCGATAAAACAGGAACCCTTACACAAGGAAAACCAACTGTAAATAAGGTATACTTTGCCAAGGACAATCTTTCTAATGCAGAAAAAGATCGAATTTTAACGGCTCTAGGATCTATCAATCAATTGAGTGAACACCCGCTTGCAAATGCCTGTGTGGCCTTTGTAAAAGAATCCAATTTAGAATTAAAAACAGTTAGTGAATTTAAATCGATTAGCGGAAGTGGTGTTCAAGCAACTTTTGAAAACCAATGGTGGTCTATAGGAAACGGCTCCCTTCTAGAAGCTTCTTCTATCGATCTTGACAATTCAATTAAAGCTCAAGTTGAAGAATTGCAGTCTCAAGGAGCAACCATATCCTATATCGCAGCTGATCAAGAGCTTTTAGCCTTCGTGGAAATCACAGATCAGATTAAAGAAGGAACAAAAGAAGCCCTTGCTGCTATTAAATCATTAGGAGTTGATATTCATATGTTGACTGGAGACAACGCTCTTACAGCAGCACAT
>DAIRFL010000156.1:0-4682 GCA_036795105.1 Flavobacteriaceae bacterium
ATACGATGCCGCTCAGAGAACTTACGAAGAAATCTTTTCTAAATACGACAACTTATTACACTCTAAACTCAGTGGTAAAAGTGTTTTAAACTATCTCAGTTCACACGATGATGGAGATCCATTTGACAGAACTCGATCAAATGGAGCAAAGGCTGCCAATGTGCTCCTATTGACTCCGGGTGCTGCACAGATTTACTACGGAGATGAATCGAACAGGCCTCTAGTGGTGGATGGAGCAAATGGAGATGCTAATTTGAGATCTTTTATGAACTGGGATGCTATAGAAAGTGACTCTTCTGTTCAAGAAAATCTCACCCACTGGCAAAAGATGGGTCAATTTAGAGCCAATCACCCAGCTGTTGGAGCAGGAAGACATCAACAGATTACTGAATCTCCCTATAGCTTTAGCCGAATCTTAAAGGATGATCGCGTAGTGATCGGATTAGATTTAGATCAGGGAAGTAAAACCCTATCCGTTGGAACAGTGTTTAATGAAGGACAACGCTTAAAGGACGCTTATTCAGGTCAAACGGTAACTGTTACCGATGGAGCTATTACTATTGACAGCCCCTACAGTGTTGTTTTATTACACAACTAATGAGAAATGGATGCGTCTTTTTTAAATAGCTTAGATCAAACTTCTGCAAGACTGCAATCCAGACAACAAATGGCTGTTCTTTTATTAGAGCAGCCTTTTTATATAAAAGACCTCATTGAATTGATCAATGATCCTAAAAATGATCTGGCATTGAAAGCTGTTTGGACCTTAGAACAAGCAATGCTTGTAAATCCATTGTGTATTGTAGATTATTTAGACTTATTTATAAAGACCCTTCCAGAGAAGCAAGATGATTCAGTTCTTAGATCCATCGCAAAAATAGGAAGTATCATCCTTGTCAATCCACTGCTAAAAAAAGCCTTTGATCGATTGCCAATGAGTTCTCAACTCCATATGGTTGAATGTAACTTTATTTGGTTTACTGACAATTACAGAGTTGCCGTCAAAGTTCACTCTATGGAAAACTTGAGTAGGCTCTGTGATTTAGAAGGGTGGATCAAACAAAATTTGATCGAATTAATAGAACTCAACTACCAAACTCAGACTGCAGCTTACCAAGCTAGAGCAAGAAAGGTCTTAAATCGTTTAAAAAAGTTGAATTAAGGCTTTAGGATTTATTATCTTTGCAGCTTTAATAGCAACATTATGTCCTTAACATCCTTAAATGCCATCACTCCTGTCGATGGAAGATACCGTTCAAAAGTTGATTCACTAGCTAACTATTTTTCTGAAGCTGCTCTTATCAAGTACAGAGTTCGTGTTGAAATTGAATATTTTATAGCACTTTGTGAGCTTCCTTTAGAACAGTTAAAGGATTTTGATTCTTCGCTATTTGGAAACTTAAGAGCCATCTATCAAGATTTTAGTGAAGAAGATGCTATCGCGATTAAAGACATTGAAAAGGTAACCAATCACGATGTAAAGGCTGTTGAATATTTTATCAAGAAGAAGTTTGATCAATTAGGAATTGAAGCTTATAAAGAGTTTATCCATTTTGGATTGACCTCTCAAGACGTCAACAACACCTCTATCCCTCTTTCTCTAAAAGAGGCGATTAAAGATGTTTACGTTCCTCAACTAGAGGAAGTAATAAACACCCTCACTTATTTAGCTGATCAGTGGAAGGACATTCCTCTACTTGCGAGAACTCATGGACAACCTGCTTCACCAACGCGTTTAGGTAAAGAAATTCAGGTTTTTGTAACAAGATTAACAGAACAATACCAACAATTAAAATCAGTGCCTCATGCCGCTAAATTTGGAGGTGCTACTGGAAACTACAACGCTCATCACGTGGCCTATCCATCGACGGATTGGAAACAATTCGGAACTGATTTCGTAGAGGGAACTCTTGGTCTTTATCACTCCTTCCCTACTACACAGATCGAACATTACGATCATATGGCCTCTTTATTTGATCTTTTAAAGAGAATCAATACCATTCTTATTGATTTAGATCGAGATATCTGGACCTATGTGTCCATGGATTACTTCAAGCAAAAAATTAAAAAGGGAGAGGTTGGATCCTCTGCGATGCCTCATAAGGTAAATCCTATTGATTTTGAAAATTCAGAAGGAAACTTAGGAATAGCGAATGCACTTTTTGAGCACCTTTCGGCAAAACTTCCAATTTCTAGATTGCAAAGAGATCTCACAGATTCAACTGTTCTCAGAAATATTGGAGTGCCTATTGCACATACCGTTCTTTCCTTCCAGTCAACACTTAAAGGATTGAATAAATTGTTGCTCAACGAAGAAAAAATTGCTCAAGACCTCGAAAATAATTGGGCAGTCGTTGCAGAAGCTATTCAGACCATTTTAAGGCGTGAGGGATATCCAAACCCCTACGAAGCGCTCAAAGGACTCACTAGAACCAATGAGAAGATCAATGCTGACAGCATCTCTAATTTCATCGATACACTAGAGGTGTCAGATGCAATAAAAAAAGAGCTAAAAGCGATAACGCCTAGCTCTTTTACGGGTATCTAATCTATTATTATCTACTAGTTCTCTTTCTTTAAAGAAGAAAGCAAGCCTAGTAATTCATCTTCATTGACATCACTTTGCTGAAGTGCTGTTATAAATGGTTTGATGTGTTTAGGATTCATATTGTCTCCAATGACTCTGATTAAGATAAAGTTTTCCTTTTCGTCTGAACCATATGCTAAGAACTCATCGATTTTAGATTCTGTTCCCAGAAACATTACCTTTCCAGTTCCCATATCAGTTTGGGCCCTCATGAGATCTTGATACTTCGAATTCTTTAAAACTGAAGTGATCTCTGTTTTTTCTTTTGTAAATGCCTCAGTATCACCTTTTGGAGCGTGATATACAAGTGCTGTGAGTTTTTTAAGTGAGTTTACAGCTGCTTTTTGATCACTATCCAATGAATCAACAGCGATGTTTAAAATACTCGCAGGAAGGGTAAGACTTACAAAATCAGAAGAATCTTGCTTCTCGAGTAGGTACTGTTGAACACTTTTGTTTGAATTACAAGAAATGACACTTACAGCTAATATAAGTGCCACTCCTATAGTTTTTATGAGCGATTTCATCTTAATGTCTTTTTACTTGATTGAGCTCCTCTGGGAGATTCATCTTCGCAATTAGAGAACTGATTTTATCTAAATCGATGTCTCCAACTAAGGATAGTAAAACACTTTCGATATTGCGTTGTTTTCCATTGATATTAATATCTAAATCCATCGCTTTGGCATCAAATCCATTGACGAACATCAATAGCTCTTTTACCTGTGAATCTGTTCTACCAGGGCGAATATAGAATTTAACATTTGCTGTTTCATCCTTAACGCGCATAAGCTCTGTTAGATTTGATTTCTTTAGATACTGGTCCACTTCGTGCTTCATATCATCTGAAACGTTCTTGTCGAAGGTTGTAAAAACTTTTAAGCTCTCAATACTCTTCGCCATTGCGACAAAGTCTCTCGCTTCTGGATCGTCTTCAACAACCACTTCAAACTTGCTCAATAAATTGAACATACTCTTACTTACGACTACTGAACTCACATTTGGTTCATCTTCAAACCTATCAAATAGGGATTGGGCGTAAGTCATGCTCACAAAGAGGAGCATCATACTGCTAATTAATAATTTTCTTTTCATCATCTTTAATTTATCTATTATCTATTTATCTATTTATCTATTTAAAAATCTTGTTCTTGGATTCTTCGTATAGCTCCAAGTAGGAAATCGACTCTTTTGCCTTATCAAAGTGATTAGCGATGAGTTCCATAGCCATCATTGTTTGTTCATAGGCGTACTCAGCTTGTTTCTTCTGCTGGTATTCGCGAGCGAATATTCCGATGGATACAACAACTGTTATAGAAGCGGCAATCTTCATCAGTGGACTCAAAGACTTTCTGGATTTAATACGGTAAGGAGTCTGATCTTTTAATTTTGACTCTTCCACAGCATATACAAACATCGGTCTGTAGACTTCCATATGAACTGGAACCTCTTCAGAGGTAAAGAATTGTTTTAAGATTGCTTCTTCTGCAAGAGAAGTTTCAGCATCAAAATACTTTTCTAATAAAGCTTCTATTCTAGCTAATTCCATAAGAATTCATTTTTAAGAGTTGTTCTCTCAGTTGTTTTCTAATTCTTGACAAGGCCACTCTAATTGCAGTAGGTTTCATATCTAAAATCTTTTCAATTTCATCGTAATCCATTCCCTCTACTTCTCTGAGTTGAAACAATAACTGCTGGTTAGCAGGTAGTGTTTTTAAATACTCATCGACTAAATCGAGTTGATCTCGCTGTTCAATTGTTCGTTGAACATTGTCAGATGGAGATTCATAATTTGAATGAACCAATCTTAAATTGGAAGCTTCCTTTAATTTAAGTCGGTCGAGACAATAGTTCTTGGTCATGGTGATCGCATAGGCCTCTACAGATCTTAATCCGTCTAGATCGGATCGTTTTTCCCATAACTTCGAAAGAATTTCTTGACTCGCATCTTGAGCTTCATCTGAAGACACCAACAGACGTTTTGCTATTCTAAACAATTTGTCTTGAAGACTTATAACAGTATTTGAAAACTCAAGTTGATTCATAAAATATGTTTCCGATCTACAAGTATGACGTTTAATGGTTAAAATTGTTA
>DAIRFL010000157.1:0-839 GCA_036795105.1 Flavobacteriaceae bacterium
TTCTTATCAAGAGTGACATTCGAGTATTCAAAATTAGAATAACTCAAACCATACCCAAATGAAAATAAGGGTTTATTAGGAATGTCTTGGTAAAAAGAGCGATAATCACCTTTTGGGTTTTTTGGATTCATCGGTCTACCTGTAGTTTTATTAGAGTAAAACACCGGTACTTGACCTACATTTACTGGAAAACTAATAGCTAATTTAGCAGACGGATTTGTTTTACCGTAGATAATTTCAGCAATTGCTTGTCCCCCCATAGTCCCTGGGAACCAAGCCTCCAAGACTGCATCTGCGTTTTTAACTTCAGCAGTAATATCTAAAGGTCTTCCATTCATTAATACTAAAACAAGTGGTTTGTTTGGATTTTGCTTGCGAATTTCAGCCAATAAGTCTGATTGATTTCCTGGCAAATTGATATTGGATCTACTTGCTGCTTCACCACTCATATTGGAATCTTCACCTAAAACCATAACAATAGCTTCTGCTTTTTTAGCGGCTTTTAATGCAGCTTTAAATCCAGAGTTGTCACTGGTTTCAATTTGAGTTCCCTGAACTGCTTTTAAATTTGGCAATTGGAGCAACTCACTCAAGCCTTCTTGAACACTGATGGCTTTACCTTTGCGATCACCCTTTGCTGCCCAATCTCCAATGATACTGCTCTGGTCGTCGGCAAGAGGTCCGATCAGTGCAATATTTGAAGTTTTTAAAGGAAGAACTGCATTGTTGTTTTGAAGTAGTACGATAGATTGACGAGCAGCTTCTACTGCTGCTTCAAGTATATCTGAACGGTAAATCGTTTCAGCTTCACGATCGAGGTCGCTATAGCGGTATGGATC
>DAIRFL010000157.1:849-4678 GCA_036795105.1 Flavobacteriaceae bacterium
TATGGATCATCAAATAATCCTAATTCAAACTTAAGAGTTAAAATACGGCGTACTGAATCGTCGAGAAGCTCCATACTTAGGGCCCCTTCTTCGATCAATTCCTTGAGATACGTACGATATAGATCTCCCATCATATCCATATCTAGGGTAGCACTAAACGATTTTTGAGCTGCATCTTTTCCATCAGCAGCATAACCGTGTGGAATCATTTCATTGATGGAGGTATAATCCGATACCACCAATCCTTCAAATCCCCATTCATCTCTTAAAATATCTTTTAAGGTGTATTTATTACCAGAGGCAGGAACATCATTGATCACATTAAAGGAAGTCATCAGTGTTCTAGCTCCAGCATCAATACCAGCTTTAAAAGGAGGCAAATAGGTATTTCTAAGTTCGTTATCTCCCATATCAACGGTATTGTAGTCTCTACCAGCTAAGGCAGCACCATATCCTATATAGTGTTTCATACAGGCTGCAATGGTTGTAGGAAGTGATAGATCATCTCCCTGATATCCCCTTACATAAGCCTCTGCCATTTTAATACCTAAATAGACATCTTCTCCTGATCCCTCAGAAATTCTTCCCCAGCGTGGATCACGTGCAATATCAACCATAGGAGAAAAGGTCCAATGAATTCCCTCAGCTGCTGCTTCTTCAGCTGCCTTTTCTGCTGTGAGTTGAACAAGCTGTGGATTCCAACTCGATGAGAGTCCTAGATTTATAGGAAAGATGGTTTTATAACCGTGAATAACGTCGTATCCAATTAATAATGGAATCCCTAAACGAGTTCCTTCAACAGCCAATTTCTGAATATCCTTGGTTGCTTTAGCAGTAACTAAATTCAAAAAAGAACCAATTTGTCCCTTCTTGACAAGATCTTCATTGACATCACTAACCGTAGGGCCAGTGACATCCCAACCTCCACTAAATTGAACTGTTTGTCCAATTTTTTCTTCGATGGTCATCAATTGCATCAAAGAATCAACTTGTTTCGTATAATCTTTTTGTTGTTGTGCAAAAGAAACTGATGACAACAACCCTATGAGTAGTAATGATTTTTTCATTATATTATTCTTTTATCGTAAATCCTAAACGTTTAAGTCCGTGTTGAACTTCAGTATTGGTCATAAATAAATCCCAAAGTAAACCAGTTCTGTAATTTTCAATCATCACAGGAATTGGTCCTTGATCGATTGCCAAATACCTAGGAAGCATCCAGTTATCGTTTAAACTAAAAGCGTCATAAGGTCCGTATTCTCCAATGAGGTCTTTGTGGTTTTCATAAAGATTTACGAGCATTTTTATTGAATTATCTGGTGTATAAGGCATCGATGACAATGCAGCCGTTGGAGCAATTACTCCAAGGTCATTACCAGGTCGATGACCTGCATAACCTCTCATCGAATAACTTGAGGTCAATCCCCACATTTGATCACTGTATCCCTTGAAATTTTTAGGATTGTCAATCGCATAAGCTAAGTGAATTTTAGCGTGATTTGTAGTAAGAGTACCATAATCAGCATAGCGATCACTTATCTTAAAAGGGTTCAATCCTAAATAGGAATAATGCGCCCAAAAAAGAGGTCCAATCTTTGCCTCATTGTGCTGGTAGTAATCTACTACGGTAGGAATACCGTACATTTCAGCATTTGATGCAAGTGTTTCATTTCGAGCCCATCCTTTGTGATACACCTCAGGACTGATAGGATAGGTAGGTGATGCTGCTGCTAGTACATACATGATTAAACATTCATTGTAACCACCTACAGCAAAATTCTTTTCCCAAGCGTAGTTAGGAGACCAGTGCCAATAGAGCACTTCTTTTCCTTGTGTATACCAACTCCATTCAACTTCTTCCCAAAGCTTTTGAATGCGATTTACAAGCTCTAATTCACGTTGACTTCCATCTTTGTAATAAGCTTGTACCGTTAATAATCCCTGAATTAAAAAAGCCGTCTCAACCAAATCACCACCATCATCGTTTTTACTAAATGGGACTACTTTACCAGTATTTCCATCTAACCAATGAGGCCAAGCTCCGTGGAATCGGTCTGCCTTCTCTAAATAAGTTACGATACGTTCAAATCGTTCTAATCCAGCTTGTGGGTTGATAAACCCTCTTTCAATTCCAGCGACTAAAGCCATCAATCCAAAACCAGACCCTCCTGTGGTAATCACATTAGAATCGTTTTGAGGATAAATATTATCCATATGCACTCGTTCTGGAGCTAATCCTGAAAGTGTTTTATCTGCTTCTTTCCAAAAGTAATTGATGGTTTGTAATTGGATGGTATCGAGATAACGATCTTCAGTAGAAATCGTCTCCTTGCTTTGATTCTCTACAGTTGACTGACATGATACCACAGTAAAAAGTGTAACAAACAGTAAAACTGCGCTATATATATGTTTCATTCTTTAATTTTTGAAAATAAAGGTTTTAGGAAAAAAGGAGAAACCATAAGTTTCTCCTTTTAAACAAAAAAACTAAACTTAAATTTTAACCTTTATGATTAAAAATTCATTACGGTTGAAATCTCTTCTGCTGTTAAAGCTTTATTGAAGAATCTCAATTCATCAACTAAACTTGAATCAGATTTGTGATTCCAATAACTAAATGTAGGTCCTCCAGAACCGATTACAAGCTCTGAACATCCTGTCCAGTCAATTGGAGCAGCTAAATCAGAAGAGCGCATTTCAACTCCATTGAAATAGATTGTAGATTTTGACTCAGAAACTGTAAATGCAATATGTACCCACTCTCCTGCAGCAACATCGATTACATCGCCGTCATTCCAAGATTCACCAGCACCAGTTCCAACGTTCAATTTGATACGTTGTGAATCAGCATTTCCTTCTCTAAAGAGTCTAAATCCTTGTTTGCGATCATCTGCATCATCACCTACTGTTAGGATTCCGGCTCTAGTTGGATCTGCATTAACCTTATACCAGAATGCACCAGTAAATTCAGAAGATTCAAGGGCAGCAGAAGGATAGCTTAAATAACTATCAGTTGCTCCTTGGAATGATTTATCTCCTGTTTGTCCTGCTCCAAAGTCAGTATCACCAACTTCAGTTGCAAGAGCAGCGTTTACTAAGTCTTTGTAATCTCCTTCGAATGGCATATAGAATACTTCAGAGTCAAAATCAGGAATATAAGTTGGTGCTCCTTGATCTCCCATCACACTGATCATCTCAGCAGTAGTAAGTGCTGTAGAGAACAAACGAACTTCGTCAATTCCAGATTGATCTGTTTTGTGATTCCAGTAAGAGAAACTTGGTCCACCTGCTCCGATAACGATGTTTTCAACCCCACTCCAATCCATTGCTGCTGAAATAGTAATTTCTTTAACAATAGTTCCATTGATATAAACTCTAGCAGTATCTGCAGATACAGTTAATCCAAGATGTGTCCACTCTCCATTGTCTGGAACAACATCAGCATTTGATCCACCATCAACCCAATGGTCTTTAGTTCCAACACCGATATTCGCTTTGATACGTTGTTTTCCTCCAGCATTTTCTCTAAAGAGTCTAAATCCTTGTTTTCTAGAAGTTGAATCTCCGAAGTCAGCTGAAATAATTCCTGCGCGATCTGGTGAAGAATTTAAGTTAATCCAAAGAGATGCACTAAACCCATCTGCAGCTGTAAAAGCAGTAGCAGGGACTGATAAATAACTATCAGCTGGTAATTCTAACGCATTGTCTCCGATTTTTCCAGTTCCATAAAAATCTTCACTTCCTGTAACTACTGGATTTGAAGTGGTTACTAAATCAATGATAGATCCGTCGAATGGAAAATAAAATTCTTCTCCACTATACTTAGGTG
>DAIRFL010000158.1:0-4600 GCA_036795105.1 Flavobacteriaceae bacterium
GATTTAGCGCATTGAGATCAAGAGCATTGTAAAGCGCTCCTCCCTTGAGTCCTAAGTGAAGATTGGTCGTTTCACTAAGTTGTACTCTATAGGAATAGTCCACCGATACAATTCCTTGGTTTTCTACATACACCTTATCAGTTAAGTAAGAGAATCCCCAAGAGGCATTGTTTCTAATATCGGTATTGTAAACCAATGTAGCACTTCTAGGTGCTTCGGATACTCCAACCCAAGAAGAGGAGTAGTTCATCGATAAGAACTGACCCTCGGAGCCTGAGAAGGCAGGGTTGATTACCGACATATTCTGCTGGTAAAACAAATAGTTGGGTTGTTGTTGGGCATAGATGCTAGTTCCTATACTAGCAACCAATAACAATAAGAGTAATTTATTGATAGATTTCATATAATTTTCAGATTAGTAAATTAGATATAACCAACCACTGAGCGTTTGTTGCGTATCGTATAAATATACTTTGTAATAATAAGCTCCAGAAGGAAGTAAATCTCCATCGTCTTTAAAAGTTCCCCTCCAATCGTTTTGGTAGTTTTCTTTACTAAACACTAGAACACCATTTTTGTCGTATACACGAACCCTATTTCTTGGGTGTAAATTGATATTGGTGATTTTCCAAGTAGATTCAACTCCTAATTGATTTGGAGTGAGGGCTCCAGACACTTCCATACGACTGTCATCAAATCCATCATTGAAAAGATCCGAATCTGTACTATCTCCAATACCATCGGCATCAATATCTGCCGTTTCACTAGCATCCAATGGGAATGCATCCGCTCCATCTAATACACCATCATTATCATCGTCTGCATCTGCGTTGTTTCCGATGCCATCTCCATCGGTATCTACGCTCTCATAAGGATTTAATGGAAATACATCTAAAGTATTCTCTACACCATCACCATCAATATCAGAATCGATACAATCCGCGATACCATCTCGATCAAAATCACCAGGTTGTGATTCATATTCTAGAGGATCAGTTCCACATTCTATTTCTACTGCATCACTAAAACCATCGTTATCATCGTCTAAATCTGCATTGTTTCCAATACCATCACCATCGGTATCAATAGTTTCGTCTGCTCTTAATGGGAAGGCATCATTAACATCTAAGATTCCATCATTGTCATCATCGGTATCGACACAGTCTGGCAGTGAATCTGAGTCTGTATCAACTGATAAACTTACAGCATCCAATGGATCTGATCCACAAGTAATTTCATGAACATCTAATTGACCATCATTATCATCATCCGTATCGACATTATCACCTATTCCATCACCATCGGTATCAACAGATTCATAAGAGCTCAGTGGAAAAGCATCGTCAACATCAAATACGCCATCATTGTCATCGTCGGTATCGATACAATCTGGCAATCCATCTTGATCTGTATCTAAAACAATACTCATTGCGTCTAATGGATCTGATCCACACTGTAATTCATAGCTATCAATCCAACCATCATTGTCATCATCTGAATCATTGGCGTTGTTAACTCCATCATTATCGGAATCAATTCCATTGTCGATTACACCATCACCATTGATATCGGCATCTGAACTATTAGGAATACCATCACCATCAATATCATCATCTTCCTCATCAGGGATACCATCCTGATCAATATCAGATGTAAGAATTAAATAAACTCCATCAATGTATTCAATTTCGTAATTATCATTGATAAGTCCACTAGCAGACACATTGTAAACACCTGCTTTAACAGCTTTTGTTCCCTCACCACTAAATTCAAGTGATCCAGAGAGTACAGAAGCATCTTCTCCATTGACAAAACCTTCATATGTTACTTTAAAATCTTGATAAGGAATACCTAAATAGGAAGATGTCACTGAACTAACTTTTACTTTAAGCGGAGCTTTTTTAATTTTAGCAGTTGCAGTTACTTGATTTGATATTGCGTAATTTGAAGTATTACCATTAAAACTATAATTACTCAAATTTACAATCTGTTCTCCAACCTGACTTCTTTCGAAGTTCGCTGATACTTTATTTATCGAAACTTCTTCTCCTTGTACCAAACCAAAATACGCAACAAGAGATTGATCCACAATGGCTGAAGTTGTTCCGTCATAAACCTTATCATAAACTTGTACTCCACTAATTTGCAGTGGGGCTTTAGTAATTGTTAGAGTAGCTGGAACGTAACTAATTTGATAATTTGAAGAACTCAATCCTGACAAACTATAATCGTAAATTCCAACAGAATTTGCATTAATAGCTTCACCAGATCTCACAATAGTACCTTCTAAATAACTCTCATCTTCACCCTCTATAAATCCAGAATACAATTCAGAGTAGTTTGTCTCAATAGTTCCATCGTAAACTTTTGTTAGATGATTTGCTTTCACAGTTAGAGGTTTGGAATTAATAACCCCATCTGAGCTAGATAAGGAAGTTAAAGCTAAGGTATAATTAGCTGCATCTTCGCCTATCAACTGAATGGATTCTACTGTCACTGTTTTAGAAACTGATGCACTCGTATTATCAAAAGACGCTTGGTAAACCGAGCTAACATCATCTCCTTCTTCAAATCCTTCAATTATAACACTTTCAGATGGTACTAAAGAAGTACCGTCATATATCTTAATTGGGTTATATATTTTCGGTGTAATTGTCTTAGGTTGTACATCTACAACACCTTTATAAGAAACCTCCGTATTTAAAAAGTCAGATTCAATTACTACCTCAGTCGGTTGTAGGGTATAAACACCTGTATTGATAAATCCACCTCTAGAAGTAAAACTTCTTGGGTCTACTTTCCCTGAAGCTCCTACAGGCTGATATTCCACTTTAAATTCACCACTTATTGGTCCCGAAGGAGTGTCTTGATTAAATGAATACATTTCAGTTTTACTGTTGTATTCAATAGCTACATTTATTAGTGAGATATTTTTAGAGGTATTCGTTTCTGTTGCGTAAGACCCTGTTACTTTGTAAGATGCATTTGAACTATAGGCTTGTTCTCCATTCGCTTCAATATCTAACATCAATTGATCAATCGGAACAATTTCAAAATCACCTTTTGTATAACTAATTTCATAATTAGCTGAACTCAATCCCGATGCTTCTAAGACGGCTGTATAAACACCTACTTCTTCTACATTGTTACTTCTACTAACTACTAAATCACCATTTAAATTTTCAATAGATTCTGATGGAGCAAAACCATCACCTGAATATAAAACATCTTCAAAAACAGGATCTACTTCTGTTTGAAACTTAAAGTGTTTTTTCACTATGATGTTTAGAGACCTAGGGGTAATAAGTCCACTTCCATCTGTCCATTCTAAACTGTAATTAGATGCATCAGAACCATCAATTCTCAAGGAACCAATTACCGTTTTCTGAACTCCTGCATCAGCATGCTCATACTTAGGTCTACCGTAGAATTCAACGAGATCTCCTGCTATTATTTCAGTTCCTACATCATAGAGCGTTTCAGTTGATAAAATATCTTTGAATCCATCGTAGAGTTTTCCTTTTTGCAACGTTCTTCCAATGACATTAATTGACTTTTTACTGATAGTAGCATATGCTGATTCTTGGTCAATCATTTTATAGTTTGAACTATCAGCTCCTTGATAAGTTGTGGATAAAAATGCTTTCTTTTGATTTCCAGCGTGTTTATTCTCAAATTTAGCAATAGTCTCTTTGATACTTAAAGATTCACCCTCGATCATACCTTCAAACTGAACATCGTTGATATCAACAGTTGCTGATAAGGTTCCGTCATAGACTTTGTTCAGCACTTTAATTCCAGAAACTTTTACTTCTTTTTGGAAAATAGAAGCGATTGATTTATTCAATGGTTGTAATTCGTATTTAGCGATGTCTGAACCAATTAGAGCACTCACTAGAGTTACTTTTTTATAGGGGCCAACAGTAGCACTATCAAATGAAGATTGCACATTTACACGAACATCATCCTCATTAATCAATCCTGAAAATTGAGTTTTAGACTCGTCTACAAAGGCTATTCTAGTTCCATCGTAAATTTTATTATTCACGACAACTTTTTCCATTGTAAGCGGACGTTTTTTAACACTTATTACTGCAGAAGCTGTAGCAGTTATATATGAATTAAAATACTTTTCAACTGCTGTTACAGTTACCTCTCCAATATCATGTGCCGTCAATTTTCCAGTAACACTATTTACAGAGGCGATTTGCTCATTCGATGAACTGTAATAAATGCTTCCGTTTAAATTATTTGAAGTTGCAGTTAAAACTATCGAATCTCCATATACAACAGAAGCATTTTTTAATCCTATTAGATTACTAACTTGGTTTTGAACAAATAGTTTTGAAGAAATCGATGCTGCCTCATAAAAATCACTAGCTTCTTGTGTTACTTTTATTGTGGTAATACCGTCTGACTTAATGAAAATTGTTGTCCCACTAACCGTTGCTACGGAAGAATCCTCTACACTTATTTTTAACGTATTAGGATTGTTTGAACTTAAGTTCAAATCAAATTTATCGTCAGTCAGCACTTTATTGATATTTGTGAGTCCATTAATTTCTGTAGGTGCTTTGTAAACCGTAAATACAGCAGATAC
>DAIRFL010000159.1:0-4556 GCA_036795105.1 Flavobacteriaceae bacterium
ATTTAAATGAGAGATAGTACATTTACGAAAAAATTTTAACCATGGCATACACCTACATTTTACCCCTACACTCTTATTTTGCGTATATAGTTCTTCTAGTATTGATCTACGCAGTTTTTAATGCTATAAAAGGTTGGAAAACCAACAAGGCTTTTTTTAATATGGAAAAAGACCTTCGATTGAGCCTTTTTGCTCTTATTCTCTCTCACTTACAATTGTTAATTGGACTTGTGCTCTTCTTTGTATCACCTAACGGTCTTGGAGCGATTAAAAGCCAAGGCATGGGAGGATTGGAATCTGTAGCTAGACTTCTAGCTGTAGAGCATCCCTTTGTAAATATCCTAGCGATTGTATTTATTACCATTGGATGGTCTAAACACAAGAAACTAATGGAAGCTAGTAAAAAGTTTAAAACCATTGGAATTTTTTACGGTATAGGACTCCTTCTGCTTTTGAGTAGAATTCCTTGGAATCAGTGGTTTTAGTAGGTAAGACTAGCGAGCTCTGCTCCTACAGCTGAGCCAATTGCTACTCCCATACCCCCTAAACGCACACCGCAATATACATCATTAGAAAGGGCCTTGACAATAGGTCCTTTTTGTTTTCCTACCCCCATTATACCAGCCCATTGACAGTCTATTTCGTAGGTGGATTGAGGTAAAATAATTTCGCTTAATACCTTGTGAAGCTTATTGATGATTTGATCGGTAGTCTCAAAACTTGTGGTTTCTTCCGCTTTAAAGTCTTCGTTTCTAGCGCCCCCAATTAAGATTCGATCCTCTACATTTCTAAAGTAGTAATAGCCTTCATCCATATGAAAAACACCTTTGAGCTTAAAGTTCTCAATTGGCTTGGTAATCATTACCTGAGCTCTTGCGGGTTGGATATCATCCTCTATCATCTGTGAAGCAAAACCATTAGTGGCTATCAACATTTTAGCCGCTTTAAAATCTCCCTCTGTCGTATGGATTTCTACTCCATCTGCAAGTTGTGTATACGAGTTACAAGCTATTCCATAGAGGAGTTGGATTCCTTTAGAATGAGCGATAAAGAGCAGCTGTTTCATCAGCTCTCCTGTATTGATTTGTCCTTCGAATGAAGAACCGATATAGTTAGAAGCGCAATTCTCAAAATTGAATTTGTTGGAATAAACCTCAAAAGGGGCTGATGGAAATACCTCTTGAAGCATTTGGTTAACCATTGAAAGTTTGTTGTGAGCTTCCTCGTAAGAGCGCTCGTTAAAAAACACCTCATAGCCCCCATTTTGCTGATAACCGATGGCAGCTTCTCCTAAACGCTTTCTGAGTAAGTTAACTCCGTCCCATCGCTTTTGAACCAGGTCGATGACCTCTTGCTGAGAATGAGATTTGAGATCCGCTATAATTTCTGAAATAGAGCCAAAACAAGAAAAACCTGCGTTTTTAGTACTAGCTCCTTTAGGTAGTATGCCTTTGTCTAAGACGATAATTTTAGCTTTTGGGAATTGTTCTCTTAAACTAAGAGCGCAATTAAGTCCGACAATGCCACTGCCAATAATACAGTAGTCAACATTGTTAAACCAAGTCTGAAGTTCCCAAAAACTAAATCCTTTCATAACTTAAATGTACAAAAAAAAAGACCCCCGAACTAGATCAGAACGGGGGTTTAATTAGTTGTCAAATTAGGATTAAGCCTCTGGCTCCATTTCCCAACTCTCCATAAATTTAGTAGTGTAGTTTCCAGCGACATAATCTGGGTGATCCATCAACTGTCGGTGAAATGGTATGGTCGTTTTAATTCCTTCAATTACAAATTCATCCAAGGCTCTTTTCATCTTGTTAATCGCCTCTTCTCTAGTCTGAGCAGTGGTAATTAACTTAGCGATCATAGAGTCGTAATGAGGAGGAATAATATAGCCACTGTACACGTGAGTGTCTAGACGAATTCCATGTCCTCCAGGAGTGTGAAGGGTGGTAATTTTACCAGGACTCGGTCTAAAGTCGTTATATGGGTCTTCCGCATTAATTCTACACTCAATAGAGTGAAGCTTTGGAAAGTAGTTTTTTCCTGAAATAGGAACTCCAGCAGCAACTAAAATTTGCTCTCGAATCAAATCGTAATCAATTACTTGTTCGGTAATTGGATGTTCTACCTGAATACGTGTATTCATTTCCATAAAGTAGAAGTTTCGGTGTTTATCTACCAAAAATTCAATGGTTCCAGCTCCTTCGTATTTGATCGATTCAGCAGCTAAGACAGCAGCATCCCCCATTTGTTTACGGAGTTTGTCCGTCATAAATGGAGAAGGAGTCTCCTCGGTTAATTTTTGGTGTCTACGCTGAATAGAACAATCTCTTTCGGATAAGTGACATGCCTTTCCTTTTTGATCTCCTACAATCTGAATTTCAATATGGCGTGGCTCTTCAATAAGCTTTTCCATATACATACCACCGTTTCCAAAAGCAGCGGTTGCCTCTTGAACAGCAGACTCAAATAAGGGCTCCATATCGTCCTCAGACCAAACAGCGCGCATCCCTTTTCCTCCACCACCTGCGGTAGCTTTAATCATTACAGGATATCCCATTTCTGCAGCTAACTTCTTAGCCTCTTTGACATCTTTTAAGAGTCCGTCAGAACCAGGAATGGTAGGTACTCCAGCATTTTTCATGGTTTCTTTAGCAGTTGCCTTATCTCCCATACGGTCGATCATATCAGCAGATGCTCCGATAAACTTAATATCGTGTTCAGCACAGATCTTAGAGAAATTAGCGTTTTCTGACAAGAAGCCATATCCTGGGTGAATCGCATCGGCATTGGTGATTTCAGCAGCGGCGATAATGTTTGGAATCTTTAAATAAGACTCACTACTCTGAGCTGGACCAATACACACTGCTTCATCCGCAAAGCGAACATGCAAGCTTTCTTCATCAGCTTTTGAGTAAACCGCCACGGTTTTAATCCCCATTTCACGACAGGTTCTAATAACCCTCAATGCGATTTCTCCTCTATTGGCAATTAATATTTTTTTAAACATAAGACGTTTAATTAGTTGATAGATTGGTTTAGTTCCCTATGATGGGTCTACTAAGAATAAAGGTTGATCGAATTCTACTGGAGATGCATCGTCAACTAATACCTTGACAATTTTTCCAGAAACCTCACTTTCAATTTCATTGAAAAGTTTCATAGCTTCTATCACACATAGTGGATCTCCTTCTGAAATTGACGATCCCACCTCTACAAAATTAGGCTTGTCTGGTGATGGCTTTCTGTAAAATGTTCCAATAATTGGAGACTTAACAGTGATGTACTTACTGTCGTCATCCGCAGTAGTTTCAGCTGGGGCAGCAGCTGTTTCAGCTGGGGCTGGTGCAGCGGCTACAGGGGCTGCTGGTGCAGCAGCAACTGGCGCTTGCTGAATATAGGTTACATCAGATGACTTTTGAGAAGAACCGGTTTTAATGGTAATTTTCAAATCTTCCATCTCTAACTTTACTTCACTAGCTCCAGATTTAGCTACGAATTTAATCAGTTGTTGAATTTCTTTAACATCCATAGTATTATGTTTTAGTTGTTTTAGTTTTATCAGAGCTCATAAGCCCAGGTTAAATAGGAAGCTCCCCAGGTAAATCCACCACCAAAAGCAGCAAATACTAAGGAATCTCCTTTCTTTAATTTATGTTCATAGTCTGCTAATAATAACGGTAAAGTAGCAGATGTAGTATTTCCATAGCGCTCAATATTCATCATTACTTTTTCAGAGTCTAGTTCCATGCGATTAGCAGTCGCATCAATGATGCGTTTATTTGCCTGATGTGGGACTAACCAATTGACATCGTCATGAGTAAGCTGATTGCGCTCCATTATTTTTGCTGCAGCATCAGCCATATTAGAAACCGCAAATTTAAAAACGGATTTTCCATCTTGATAAACGTAATGCTGTTTGTTTTTTACTGTTTCTTCAGAGGCCGGTAATAGGGATCCTCCTGCTTCGATTCTCAGAAAATCTCTCCCAACACCATCAGTTCTCAGGTATTCATCTTGATATCCTAAGCCTTCTGAATTAGGTTCGAAGAGCACCGCTCCAGCTCCATCTCCAAAAATGATACAGGTTGCTCGATCTGTATAATCTATAATAGAAGACATCTTATCCGCTCCAATTAAAAGCACCTTTTTATAGCGTCCGCTTTCTATATAAGCGGCAGCAGTAGACATTCCGTATAGAAAACTTGAACAGGCGGCTTGAAGGTCGTATGAAAAAGCATTTTTTGCGCCTATTTCAGTTGCAACAAAAGCTGCTGTAGAGGCAACTGGCAAATCAGGTGTTGCTGTTGCAATAAGAACAAGGTCTATTTCTAGTGGATCTAACTGCTTCTTTTCTATTAGATCTTTAGCAGCTTGTATGGCTAAATAAGAAGTCCCCTTGTCTTTGTCCTTTAACAAACGGCGTTCTTTGATACCAGTTCGAGTCGTGATCCACTCATCATTGGTTTCTACCATGGTTTCCAACACAGCATTGGAAAGCACAAAATCAGGAATATAAGATCCCACAGCGGCTATAGCAGCTGTTGTTTTGG
>DAIRFL010000160.1:0-4520 GCA_036795105.1 Flavobacteriaceae bacterium
TATTTGAAGTCCATGATAGGAAAGCAAGCAGAAGATTTATACAAAGCGGTAGCGGGTTCATTCCAGTACGAATTAACCACTGATCAAAAGGATACTTTAGAGCAACTCACTGATTTTATTTTTAGTCAGAAAAATGATGAATTATTTCTCCTAAAAGGATATGCAGGAACTGGAAAAACGACACTGATTGGAGCCTTGGTTACAAAATTGTGGACGGTGGGGAAAAAGTCGGTATTGTTGGCTCCCACTGGTAGGGCTGCGAAAGTGATGAGTGGATTTTCTAATTCTAAGGCTTATACGATCCACAAGAAAATCTATTTTCCAAAGAAACAATCCAATGGAGGAGTCTCCTTTACGCTTGGAGTGAACAAGCACAAAGACACCATATTTATCGTCGATGAGGCTTCGATGATTTCAGATCGATCCCTTGAGGCAAAGCTCTTTGAAAATGATTCCCTACTAGCCGATTTAATTCAATACGTCTATTCTGGTCATCGCTGTAAATTGATGTTTGTAGGTGATTTAGCTCAATTGCCTCCTGTAAAACTTCAAATAAGCCCAGCATTAGATCAGGCTGTTCTAGAAATGGATTACGACAAAGAAGTGATTGTATCTGAGCTCTCTCAAGTAGTTCGACAAACTCAGCAATCAGGAATACTGGTCAATGCGACTCAAATAAGAAATCAGTTAGAGCAAGAGCTCTTTGGAGATTATCGATTTCAATTAAATGGATTCAGTGATATAATAAGGCTTATTGAGGGAAATGAAATTCAAGAAGCCATAGAAGATGCTTATAGAGAGGTAGGGAAGGATGAAACTGCATTTATCGTAAGATCCAATAAAAGAGCGAACCTTTACAATGAAAGCATTCGCAGTCGGATCTTGTTTTTAGAGCACGATTTAGCTGTAGGGGACTATATGATGGTTGTCAAAAACAATTACTTCTGGCTTCCTACGAGTTCAACAGTAGGTTTTATCGCTAATGGAGATCTCATTGAGGTATTGGAAATTAGGGCATTTAAAGAACTCTACGGTTTTAAATTTGCCGAAGTAAGCGTTCAAATGGTCGATTATCCCAATCAAAAACCTTTTGATACCATCTTAATGCTCGACACGATAAATTCTGAATCGCCATCCCTTTCTTATGAAGACTCCAACAGGCTCTATCAAGAGGTCTTAAAGGACTATGAGAATGAAAAATCAAAGTACAAAAAGTACCTTGGAGTAAAGAACAATGAGTATTTCAACGCATTACAAGTAAAGTTTTCCTATGCGGTGACCTGTCACAAATCCCAGGGAGGGCAGTGGAAGCGAATTTTTATTGAACAGCCCTATTTACCAGAGGGTGTCGATAAGGAGTATTTGAGATGGTTGTATACTGCCATTACAAGAGCTCAGGAGCGATTGTACTTGATTGGATTTAAAAATGAATTCTTTTTGTGATATCTTTAAACTAAATTAATTCTATGAAAATAGTTGCCATGATTCCCGCACGTTATGCGGCGAGCAGATTCCCAGCAAAGCTGATGCAGGATTTAAACGGAGCTCCAGTCATTGTGAGAACACTTCAGGCAGCCCTTGCAACCGACTTGTTCGATCAGGTGTATGTGGTAACTGATAGCGATATTATTAAGGATGCGATAGAAGCTGCAGGAGGAGCTGTAATCAAAAGCACTAGAGAATTTGAATGTGGCTCCGATCGAATTGCTGCCGCAGCCACAAGTGTTGAAGCTGATCTTATTATCAATGTTCAAGGTGATGAACCTTTTATAGAAAAGCAGAGTCTCAGTGCTTTAATCGAACAATTTAAAAGGGATGATCAACAAGAAATTTATTTGGCATCTCTGATGCATCCCTTAATCGATGAGGATGAAATTAAAAATCCCAACAATGTTAAAGTGATTGTGGATACCCAATCCTTTGCCTTGTATTTTTCGAGAACTCCTATTCCATACCTTCGCGATACCGATATTGAAGTAAGCTACTATAAACACAAGGGAATCTACGCCTTTAGAAAGGAGGCTCTTTTAGAGTTTCCCAATTTGGAGATGGGCCCTTTAGAAGCTGCTGAAAAGATTGAAGCCATACGTTATTTGGAATACGGTAAGAAAATTAAAATGGTATTGACCAATCAAGATGGAATCGGCATTGACACTCCAGAGGATTTAACTAAAGCTAGAGCAGTTTGGAAGTAGATTACTCAAATATCAAAGTAGTCGGTTTTGATGCGGATGATACCCTTTGGGTCAATGAAACTTATTTTAGAGAGACAGAGGCTAAATTTGCTGAACTTTTAGATCAATATGAAACTCCTAATAAAATAGATCAAGAGCTCTTTAAGAAAGAGATGGAAAATCTACCATTATTCGGTTACGGAATCAAGGGATTTATTCTCTCGATGATTGAAACTGCTATTGAGCTATCGAATCATCGCATCTCTCCTGTGGTCATTCAGAAAATAATCGATTATGGTAAGCAGATGATTCACAAGCCAGTAGAACTCTTAGATGGGGTAGAGGATATACTCGAACTGCTTTCTAAAGAGTACCGATTGATCGTCCTTACTAAGGGTGATTTGTTGGATCAGGAGCGAAAATTAAGACAATCAAAACTCGAAGAATACTTTCATCACGTCGAAGTGATGAGTGATAAAAAACCAAAGAATTACAGAGACTTACTCGAACATTTAGAAATTGATCCTAAGCACTTTTTAATGGTGGGTAATTCCCTTAAGTCGGATGTGCTGCCAGTTCTAGAATTAGGAGCTCAAGCAGTACATATTCCCTTTCACACAACCTGGGTTCACGAGGAAATTGAACCTAGAAAGGAAGATCAATACCTCAGTTTAAATCACATTCTAGAATTAAAAAACTACCTCTGATGAGAACATTAGTCACCTTTCTATTTAAGCTGCTCGGATGGTCTATCAAGGGAGAATTTTCCAAATTAAATAAATACGTCATTATAGCGGCTCCTCACACCTCTAACTGGGATTTTGTTTTAGGAATCACTGTTCGTTATATCACAGCTCTTAAGACTAATTATATAGGAAAATCGAGCTTGTTCAAATGGCCTTTTGGTTGGTTTTTTAGAGCGACTGGTGGAGCTCCTGTGGATCGATCCGGAAATAAGAACTCAGTTCAAGCGATAGTCGAAGTATTTAATCAAAAAGAGCGATTTCGACTAGCACTTGCACCAGAAGGAACTCGAAAAAAAGTAAGCGAATGGCGCACTGGATTTTACTATATCGCTAAGGAAGCAGGTGTGCCAATTGTGATGATTGCTATGGATTATTCTAAAAAGGAACTTCGAATCTCCCCACCCTTTTATACCACAGAGCATATCGATAAAGACATGGCCTTTATCAAATCATTTTACAAGGATGCAGTGGGTAAAATACCTGAGAATACTTAAGATTCTTATTTATTCTTCCATGGTGTGGAAGACGTTTTGAACATCGTCGTCTTCCTCAATCTTTTCTAAAAGCTTTTCAACATCTGCTTTTTCTTCTTCACCAAGAGCTTTAGTGACCTGTGGAATACGATCAAAACCAGAAGAGAGAATTTCGATTTCTCTCTGTTCCAATTCTTTTTGGATTGCCCCAAAGCTCTCAAAAGGAGCGTAGATTAAAATACCGTCTTCATCGACAAATACTTCTTCAGCTCCAAAATCGATCATTTCTAGTTCGAGTTCTTCAGCATCGATCCCTTCACCGTTAATTCTAAAGTTACAAGTGTGATCAAACATAAACTCAACAGAACCTGAGGTACCGAGGTTTCCATCACATTTGTTAAAGTAGGAACGGATATTGGCAACGGTACGCGTGTTGTTATCAGTAGCTGTTTCGATTAATATTGCAATACCATGAGGAGCATATCCTTCAAAAAGAACTTCTTTGTAATCCCCTTGGCTTTTGTCACTAGCGCGTTTAATGGCGCGCTCAATATTATCCTTGGGCATATTGACAGACTTGGCGTTTTGAATTACTGCTCGTAACCTCGAATTCGAATCAGGATCAGGACCACCCTCTTTAACGGCCATTACGATATCTTTACCAATACGAGTAAATGCTTTGGACATTGCTGACCAACGCTTCATTTTACGTGCTTTTCTAAATTCAAAAGCTCTTCCCATAATCTGTCTTAATTTTGTTGATTAACGCAAAAATAGAAAAAAGTAGCTAATTAAATAGCAGTACTCAATTGTTCTTATTCTCCATTTGAAATACAGCGCTCAATACGTTCTGCAAGAGCAAAATCATTGATGGAAACTCCCTTTAATGATGGAGTTTGAATACTGACAAGGAGGGTGTTAAAGGTGTTGGTCCACTTTGGGTAGTGACCTAATTTTTCACACTCAAATGCAATTCTTGTCATCGCTGAAAAGGTCTCTTTAAAATCTTGAAACTGAAAGCTACTCATAAGAGAGTTGTCTTTATGCCCCCAATGAGGTAAGTGCTTCAAGTTTTCTTCTATTTCTTTTTCGGTGAGTTTAACTAATTTATTTTCAGACATACTGAC
>DAIRFL010000161.1:0-4459 GCA_036795105.1 Flavobacteriaceae bacterium
AAAGTTCCTCATATGTTAGTGTTAGTATAGGATATTTTATTCGTTAGAAAGACCCATTACAAACGCGCATCTACCTGATCAACAGGAAAGATTCCCTTGAGGTCAAATACTACTGAAGTTGAAAATCGTTTTAAGTCACTGAGCTTAAGATTTTCGTATTCTTTATGGTTGACTGCTAACAGAACACTGTCATAGGTCTTTAGATCTTCTATTAAATCGATCTTAAAATTCTTTTTGACTTCCTTAGGATCGGCATGAGAATCATGTGTAAATACAGTAATACCGTATTCTTCTAATTCGCGAACAACTTGTGGAATCTTAGAGTTTCTGATGTCTGGACAGTTTTCTTTAAAGGTGATTCCCAACACTAAACTACGACTTTGATTTAAAGGAATCCCTTTTTGTCCCATGAGTTTGACCATCTTTTGAGCCACAAAACTCGGCATAAAGTCATTTATTTTTCTTCCTGAAAGAATTACCTGAGGGTCATAACCCAGTTCTTTTGCCTTATGGGTGAGATAGTAGGGGTCCACACTGATACAATGGCCACCGACTAGACCTGGAGTAAATTTCAAGAAGTTCCACTTTGTTCCAGCCGCTTCTAAGACCTCTCTTGTATCTATGCCAATTCGATCAAAGATGAGTGCGAGCTCATTGACAAAAGAAATGTTGAGATCGCGCTGAGCATTTTCTATTGCTTTGGAGGCCTCTGCGACCTTAATACTCGAGGCTTTAAAAGTTCCAGCTGTAATGATGCTCTTGTATAATTGGTCTACATAATCAGCAATCAATGGGATAGAACCTGAAGTTACTTTTTTGATTTTCGTAAGCGTATTGACTTTATCGCCAGGATTGATACGTTCGGGAGAATATCCACAGAAAAAATCGTGATTAAATTCTAACTTACTGTATTTTTCTAGAACAGGAACACAATCTTCTTCCGTACAACCAGGATAGGTAGTACTCTCATAAATTACTAAATCTCCTGATTTTAATACCGAACCAATCGTTTTAGAAGCCTCTAGTAAGAAGCTCAGGTCTGGTTCCTTATGATCGTTAACAGGAGTTGGAACGGTAATGATATAGATGGTTGAATCGGCAATATCTTCAATCTCACTCGTCAATTGTAAGCCATCTTCTAGGGCAGAGCTGAGTTCTTTAGCTTCAGTCTCATCCGTATGATCGATCCCCTTTTTTAACTCTTCAATTCTAGAAGTGTTGATGTCGTAACCGACTACACTGTGTATTTTTGAAAAGGCTAAAGCGAGAGGAAGTCCCACATAACCTAATCCTACGATAGTTATTTTAGTGTTTTTGATATCCGTATTCATCCTCGCTAAAGTACTAAAAATTAAGTATTGAGCAGTTAGATAAATTATCGGTTTCTACATTTTTTGTATCTTCAACTTACCAAAAATTAAAACCATGAAAAGAACCCTATTATTTGCATTTATCGCAGCTTCGACAATGGTAAGTGCACAACTTGCAACACCAGCATCAGCAGTTAAAAAATCGTTGACTTATCAACAGTCATTAAAGGAAAACTCAGTTGTAAAAAACGTAGAATTCACGAATATTGGACCCACTGTAATGAGTGGTAGAGTAGTTGATGTGGATGTCAACCCAGAGAACACGACAGAATTTTATGTTGCCTATGCTTCAGGAGGTTTGTGGTTCACTGATAATAACGGGACTTCTTTTAAAGCAGTAATGGATACTGCCTCCACACAAAATATAGGTGATATTGCTGTAGACTGGCCTACGGGAACCATCTGGGTAGGAACCGGAGAAAACAATTCATCAAGATCTTCTTATGCGGGAGTTGGAATTCTAAAATCTACAGATTTAGGAGCAAGTTGGGAGCATATGGGATTAGAAGACACTCATCATATCGGGAGAATACTCATCAACCCACACAATCCTAATGAAGTGATTGTTGGAGCCTTGGGACATTTGTATTCTAACAATGAGGATAGAGGAATCTACAAGACAAAAGACGGAGGACAGCATTGGGAAAAAACACTGTCAATTTCTGATAATACTGGTATCGTTGATGTGGCTGCTGCCCCTGAGAATTTTAATACTATGTACGCGGCAGCTTGGGAAAAAGATCGCAAGGCATGGGATTTTGTTGAGAGTGGTTCTGGCAGTGGAATCTATAAGAGTGTAGATGCCGGATCAACTTGGAAGTTGATATCGACTAAAGAAAGCGGATTTCCAACAGGGAATGGTGCCGGGAGAATAGGTTTGGCTGTTTATGACGCCAATACGGTTTATGCAGTTCACGATAGTCAATTCCATCAGCCTCAATCAGAAGCCAAAGAGGAAGAGGATGGAGCTCTTAAAAAAGATGATTTTAAAGGAATGAAAAGCTCAGCTTTTCTAGCTTTAGCAGATGGAGCATTAAATAAGTATTTGAGATCGAATCGCTTTCCAAAAAAATACGATGCAGCCTCTGTAAAGGAACTTGTAAAGAACAAAAAAGCAAAACCTTCCGACTTAGCACTTTATTTAGAAGATGCCAATTCAAATTTATTTAACACCCCAATCATCGGTGCTGAAGTGTTCTTATCTACAGATGGAGGTCTTAGTTGGACTAAGCAAAATGAGGAACCTATCGATGGATTGTTTTACACTTATGGTTATTATTTTGCAAGAATAGGGGTGTCTCAAACCAACAAGGATAAGATAATTATTGGAGGAGTACCACTATTGGCTTCTAAGGATGGCGGAAAGAGCTTTTATTCCATCAATGGTGACAATATGCATTCAGACCATCATGTGATGTGGATTAATCCTGAAAACGAAGAACACATTATTAACGGTAATGACGGTGGAATCAATATCAGTTATGACGGTGGTTCTCATTGGCTCAAAAGCAATACTCCAGCAGTTGGACAATTCTATTATATCACAACAGATAATCAAAAGCCTTATAATGTTTACGGAGGTTTACAAGATAATGGTGTTTGGAGAGCCCCTCATAATGCAAGAGTAAACACTTCGTGGCATAGCAGAGGAGTCAACCCATGGAAAAACATTATTGGAGGAGATGGAATGCAAGTTCAGGTGGATTCAAGAGATCACAATATCGTTTATACAGGATTCCAATTCGGAAACTATTTCAGAGTAGATCTCAATACAAATGACTACAAAGCTATTCAGCCGAAACACGAATTAGGGGAGGCTCCGCTTAGATTCAATTGGCAAACCCCCATTTTCTTGTCTAAACACCATCAGGATATTCTTTATTTAGGGTCTAATAAGGTTCACAGATCCTTAGATCAAGGAAGTAGCTGGGAAACGATATCTGGAGATCTAACCAGAGGAGGTAAGAAAGGGGATGTGCCTTATGGAACCCTTTCAGTTATTGAAGAATCACCTTTCCAATTTGGAAAGATCTATGCAGGATCTGACGATGGATTGATTTATAGAACTGATGACGGAGGAGGAAGCTGGAAACTAATCACAAAGGGAATCCCTTCAGAACAATGGGTGAGTAGTATCTACCCTTCCACTCATGATGAGAATCGAGTGTATATGAGTTTGAACGCCTATCGTTCTGATAATTTTACACCCTATATATACGCATCAAATAACAATGGTGAAGATTGGAACCTAATAAGTGCATCTCTTCCTTTAGGAGCTGTTAACTCTGTTATTGAGGATCCTTCTAACCAAGATTTGCTCTACGTAGGAACTGATAATGGAGCTTATGTGAGTTTTGATCGAGGAACGAGCTGGGAACCATTCTCAAAGGGACTACCTGCAGTTGCAGTACACGATGTAGTAGTTCAAGCAGAAGCAAAACACCTATTGTTGGGAACTCATGGAAGAAGTATCTATAAGGCTGATATTTCAAGAGTTCAACTCTTAGACGAAGCCACTAGATCAAAAGCCTTGCACCTCTTCGAGATGAAGGACCAAAGACATTCAGCTAATTGGGGGAATAAGAGAGCCTCTTGGTCAACTGCATCGACTCCCTCATTTACAGTGCCTTTTTATTTAAAAAAGAAAGGGACTCTTAGTTTTGAAGTTCAACACCTATCAGGACCATCTGTATATTCGACAACTGTAAATGCAGATGCTGGATTAAACAACTATTCTTATGACCTCAGTTTCACAGAGAAGGGCTTGAGCAATTATCGCTCTGAATTCAAAGAAGAACTCAAAGAGGCTGACAACGGCAGCTACTATCTTCCAAAAGGATCCTATAAGGTGCTCATAAGCGATGGAGAAACGACAGTAGAAGGAGCGTTTAAAATAAAATAAGCTTCGCTATAGAACACAAAAAAGGCTCCCATCAGGAGCCTTTTTTATGAGTTAGAGTTCTATTAGAATTTATAGAAAATTCCAAAAGACTGTACATAGTGATTTTGAGCGTATTGTTCCCAAGCATTTCTATAAGAAACATCTAAATACAATCCAAAGTCATAAGTAAGGTTTAATTCAACTCCTG
>DAIRFL010000162.1:0-4403 GCA_036795105.1 Flavobacteriaceae bacterium
AACTACTTTTAAAATATGGCATCCTCTTACCTAAAATCAGCACTTCTTCAATTCAACTATTATAAAGAGTTAGGGGATAAAACCATTGATCAAATTCCTGAAAATAAACTATCATACAAAGTCAATGAACAAACCAATAGCATCAATACCATTGTTAAACATCTCAGTGGAAATATGGTTTCAAGATGGTCTGATTTTTTAACTACCGATGGAGAAAAAGAGTGGAGAAACCGAGAAGATGAATTTAATGATACCATTCAATCTAAAGAGGACTTAATCAGAGCTTGGAACAAGGGCTGGGATGTACTGTTTAACAGTCTTGAACAACTTACCGATGATGATTTAGAAAAAATCAATTATATCAGAAACGAAGGACATACTGTAATGGAATCCATCAATAGACAACTTTGTCACTATTCCTATCACGTTGGACAAATGGTTTATTTAGGAACTTTAATATGTAGTGAAGATTGGAGATCACTCTCAATCCCTAAAGGACAAAGTAATCAATTTAATTTAGAAAAGTTTTCCAAGCCAAAAACAAGGAAGAACTTTTTGGAGGGTTGAATTAGTTACCAATGTGATGTTAAGAACAGCAAACTCTCAAGTTAATCCCAAAAGAACTTACTCCACCGTAACCGACTTCGCCAAGTTTCTAGGCTGATCTACATTACAGCCTCTAATGACTGCGATATAGTAAGACAAGAATTGAAGCGGAATGGTTGTAATCATCGGAGTTAATGATTCTGCGCTATCTGGAATTTCAATATAGTGATCTGCCAATTGAACAATCTCTGTATCTCCTTTACTGACAATAGCGATGATTTTACCCTTTCTAGCTTTGATCTCCATTACATTAGAAACAATCTTTTCGTAATGACCTCGCTTAGGAGCAATAACCACTACAGGCATATTCTCATCGATAAGCGCAATAGGTCCGTGTTTCATTTCAGCAGCAGGATATCCCTCTGCGTGGATATAAGAGATTTCTTTGAGCTTTAAAGCGCCTTCTAAGGCTACTGGGAAGTTATACCCCCTACCTAAGTACAAGAAATTAGTGGCATCTGCGTATTCCTTGGCAATTTCTTTAGCCTTATTCTCTGACTCCATCACCTGAGCAATCTTCGTTGGAATGGTGTCTAATTGATTGATGAACTGATGAAATTCTGTGGTACTAATCGATCCTTTACTCACTGCAATTTTTGCTGCAAGTAGTGCAAGTACCGTTAACTGAGTTGTAAATGCTTTGGTCGAAGCTACTCCAATTTCAGGACCAGCATGGGTATAAGCTCCAGAATGAGTTTCTCTAGCGATTGAGCTTCCCACCACATTACAAATTCCATAGACAAATGCTCCCTGTTCTTTTGCGAGTTTAATCGCTGCTAAGGTATCTGCTGTTTCACCAGATTGTGAAATAGGAATTACAATATCATCTTTAGTGATAATTGGGTTTCTATAACGAAACTCTGATGCGTATTCAACTTCTACAGGTATTCTAGCGAGATCCTCGATTAAATATTCTCCAACAAGTCCAGCGTGCCATGAGGTACCACAGGCAATAATTAAAATTCGCTTAGCACCAATAAACTTATTGAGATGATCGTCAATACTCGACATTTTAATCACCCCTTCATTTACCAAGAGTCGACCTCTTAAGGTGTCTCTAACCACATCGGGTTGTTCGTGAATCTCCTTGAGCATAAAGTGATCGTAACCACTTTTCTCAATCTGATCCAAACTGATATTTAATGTAGATATGTTTGGGTTTTCAATCTTAATATCGTCGTTGATATTGCGAACTCTAAGGTCTCTCCCCTGTCTAATAATGGCCATTTCACCATCTTCTAAATAGAGTGCATTATTCGTAAACTCAATAAAGGGAGTAGCATCCGAAGCAATAAAATACTCATCTTCTCCTATCCCAATAGCAAGTGGACTACCGAGTTTAGCAACAACAATCTCATTGGGCTTTTTTACATCAAAGACTGCAATAGCATAGGCTCCAATCACTTGTTTTAAAGCAATCTGAACTGCCTTTCCAAGCTTTACTCCTTCGTGTTGTTTTACGTATTCAATAAGGTTAACAAGAACCTCTGTATCGGTATCAGAATGAAATTCAAACCCATTATTGATCAGCTGTGTCTTTATCGCGTCGTAATTCTCAATTATACCGTTGTGTATAATTGCTAATTCACCAGAGTTTGACAAGTGTGGGTGAGAGTTGACATCATTGGGTTCTCCGTGAGTTGCCCAACGGGTATGACCAATCCCAATAGTCGCTTTAGAATCAGATAGTTTTGAAGAGATCGCTTCTAAATCAGCTACTTTTCCCTTGGTTTTACAAAGAGCCAAATCGCCTTCTTTATAAAGCACCACTCCTGTAGAGTCGTAGCCTCTGTATTCCAAGCGCTTTAAACCATTAATAATAATAGGATAGGCCTCTTGAGACCCAATATAACCCACAATACCACACATAATTTCTTAGTTTGAGATAGAATAATTAATTTCTAATCTTAGTTTTTTGTCCTGATCCACTTGAGAAACTCCATTTCCGTAAAGAACAGTTCCCAAAGGTGTTGTAGCAGTATATTTATGTATTTTGATTGAATCATCTCCTTCTAATGCTTTGTTAAATTCGTGATAACGAACATCAGAAGCGATCTCCAATCGAAGAGGGTCGTTGAGAGAATCCCTAAGGATTATATTATTGATATGATCTGTTAATCGAATGACGTACTTAGTTCCCTTACCAGATTCTTTTTGAATTCTACCGTCAAAATTGGTAAATACTCCCATATAAGAATCATCGTCATAAGACTCGTGACTAATATTGATAAGATTGGCGTTATTACGCGCATTATACATATAAAGTCTAGGTGGCTCATAAGATTGACCAGCGACGTCTAATGCAGTTCTATCGACGTAAAACACTAATTTAGCTTCGTTGATAATCCAATTATTAGATCGAATATTTTCAATGACTTCAGTCGCATTTACTCCTTCAAATAGATTGATTTCAGCAACAGTCCCTTCACCTCCCTTGAGGTATAAACGAGAGGGGTTGTCGGTGTTTATTTGATCGAGAATAGATCCCTGATAGTCTTCATTGTCAAAGGTGTTCACCGCAATACCAACAACTCCAGTTTGAGTTTGAGTCAACAAACTCAGTTTGTAAAAACTGTTCTTTTCAACAAGCTCATCATCTGAGTTGTAGTTGTCGTATTTGTAGTTAACTCTTATTTCAGCATTGGTAAGGTTTAACAACATCATCAATTTATCAGAGGATCCAAGTGAAAAATGCAAGCCTCTTAAAAAGTTTACAAAATTGGATTGACTGAGTAAGTTATCACTCCCTTCTTGCCCTAATAAATAACGATCAAAAAATTTAGGATCGAGCATTACTCTAATTCCTGGGGGTCTTCTATAATCAACCTCCAAAGATTCATCCTCGTCTTCAGTAGCAGGATCATCTTCCTTATAGTAAACGTATTCCTTATTGCTGATTTGGATTACTTCGTCAAATAGAACTACCGAAGTATGAGGTTCAAAATCTTGATTGGAATAATAGACCTTCTTTTCTAAATAGTTCGTAGAAGGATCTAATTCATCTAAGAAGTAGTCTAATTTTTTTACTTTAAAGGTTAAATCAGCCTCTAAATCACCGTAAATACTATCGAGCTCATAGGTTTTTGCATAGGAACTACCAATGTATTCAGTGTCTTCATCGTCTAGAATTCCATCGCCATCGGTGTCTTCATTTAAAGGATCCGTTCCTTTGTTGTACTCGTCGATATCGGATACTCCATCTCCATCAGAATCACTCTGTGGATCTTCAGGATCAATATCATAAGCATCTATTAAACCGTCGAAATCAGCATCAACATCAGTCCCTAAAACAAATGGAATATACAATTCAGCTGAAGTAGTTCGTTCGTTTTCTTGAGTAGCAATTGCAGTTCCCTCATCTGCCTGTTTGTAAGATCCAAAAATAGGATTAATCGAACTAAGTCTGATTTGTGCTCCAATTTTAGCAGTGGTTTTACCGTAAATAGGATCTGTATAATTTCCTAATTGGTATAGGGCTAAATTACTGGTTTGAACTGCGGATAGTTTTTTAGTACTAAGACCTACATCAAAAATAGCTTTGTTCGTTTCAAAAAGCTCTCCCGAGATGAGTCCTTCTCCATAAATAGAATTGTCTTTTTCACATGAAAAAAACAATACAGAAGCGACTAAAAGTATGGTAGATAAGGTATTTTTTATATTCATTAATCTATGCTTAAGACTTCAGTATTGTAAAAATTTGAATAAGCCTCTTCAAACTCTTGAACAGGCACATACGGCAATACTGGTTTTTGAAGACCTTCAATATGATTTTTCAAATCGTCTTCTATGTTCTCTGA
>DAIRFL010000008.1:0-21538 GCA_036795105.1 Flavobacteriaceae bacterium
CTAAGTGTACTAAACAATGACTATTTGTGAAGTTTTAATATAAATGGGCGATAAAGACATTTTTTTACTATAAGGTTTTATTGATGATATTTTTAGAATTTTTTGATAATCATTGAGTTATCAGCAAATTATTGTTGAAATTTTTCCCTTTTTGACTTAGATTCTAGGCTTTTAGTTTTTACATTTGCCTTCACTGAATTAATCCAAAACTACGGAGCATTGTTTTAACAAATGCTCTTATTAATACGATATGACAAAAACAATTAAAGGATTTGTATTTGATTTAGATGGAGTCCTTGTTGATACTGCTAAATATCACTATTTAGCGTGGAAGAAATTTGCTGAAGAATTTAATTACAACTTCACAGAAGAGGAAAATGAAGAATTTAAAGGGGTAAGTAGAAAACGCTGCTTAGAGATTTTACTCGACAAAGTAGGTGTTCAAGCATCTCAGGAGCAATTTGATCAATGGCTCGTTCAAAAAAACGAGGACTACCTCAGCTATATATCGAAGATGAATCCTTCAGAAGTACTTCCAGGAGTAAAGGACTTTTTAGAATTGTTAAAGAACAAGAACATTCCGATGGCAGTGGGTTCAGCGAGTAAGAATGCTATACCCATTTTAGAAAAGGTGGATTTATTGCCCTATTTTGTAGATGTGATTGATGGGAATAAGGTGTCTAAAGCTAAACCTGATCCAGAAGTATTTGTTTTGGCGGCAAAATCGTTACATGTTTTAGCTGAAGATACTGTGGTGTTTGAAGATGCAATTGCAGGTGTTCAAGCTGCAAATGCAGCGGGGATGACCTCTATCGGAATAGGTGATAGAGAAGTCTTAAACCAGGCTGATTACAATATTGAGAATTTTAAAGAGATTACGAACGAATTAATAACAGAATTAATAGGATGAATCAAGATTATATAAAAGCTGATCCTTGGAGTATTGTCGAAGAAGGATATAGTGCTGATCAAGTAAAATCATCAGAGAGTTTATTTAGTATTGGTAACGGAGCCATGGGACAACGAGCTAATTTCGAAGAATTTTACTCAGGCCCAAGTTTTCAAGGAAGTTATATTGGAGGGGTTTATTATCCTGACAAAACTAAAGTTGGTTGGTGGAAAAACGGTTATCCAGAATACTTCGCTAAAGTGTTAAACGCTCCTAGTTGGATTGGGATACACCTTGAAATAAATGGTTCAGTACTCGATTTAAATAGCTGTAAAGCCGTTAGAGAATACCGCAGGGAACTCAATATGAAAGAGGGATGGCATAAACGCAGTTTTATTGCGACTCTTCCAAATGATGTAGAGGTAGCAGTTGAAGCGACTAGGTTCTTGAGTATGAATTACGATGAAATAGGAGCCATTAAATACGCTTTAACCCCATTAAATCAGGATACAAGTATCTCTGTTAATTGTTTTTTAGATTCTGGAATTAAGAATAACGATTCAAATTGGGATGATGATTTTTGGAAAACAACTGCTGTTGAGTCTGAAGATCACACAGCTTTTATTGCTGCACATACTTTAAAGACGGAGTTTAAAACCTGTACTTATATGGGAGCTGAGCTTTTTGTAGATGAAAAAAAGCACAGCCTTCCACACACAGTTGAGGAAAACGAAGCCTATGTGGCACATCATTACGAGTTGGATGTAAAAGAAAACCAACAACTAGTTGTCTATAAATACGGTGGTTATGCCGTTCAGCGCAATCATCCAGACAAAACGGTTGTTGAAGCGGCTAAGAAGGCGGTGAACACTGCTTTGTCAATTGGATTTGACAGATTATTGGAAGATCAAATCAAGTCTTGGGAACTCATTTGGGCATCTTCAGATATTGTAATCGAAGGGGATGTAAAAGCACAACAGGGAATACGATTTAATGTATTTCATTTGAATCAAACTTATTCTGGTAAAGATTCGAGCCTCAATATTGGTCCCAAAGGATTTACGGGTGAAAAATACGGAGGAAGTACCTACTGGGATACCGAAGCTTATTGTATTCCTTTCTATATGGCAACCAAGAATGAAGAAGTTGCTAGAAACTTACTTCAATACCGTTACAATCAGTTGGATAAGGCCATTGAAAACGCTCAAAAGTTAGGTTTTATCAATGGGGCAGCCTTGTATCCAATGGTTACCATGAATGGGGAAGAGTGTCATAACGAATGGGAGATTACCTTTGAAGAAATTCACAGAAATGGCGCTATTGCTTTTGCGATATTTAACTACTACCGATATACAGGGGACTATTCGTATATTCCTGAAGCTGGTTTGGAAGTATTGATCGCAATTGCTCGTTTTTGGCATCAAAGAGCGACCTTCTCTGCTCAAAAGGACGCTTATGTAATTCTCGGGGTTACGGGTCCTAACGAATACGAAAACAATGTCAATAACAATTTCTACACGAACTATATCGCTAAATGGTGTATTGATTATACCATTGAACAAATTAAGAAGGTTAAGGATGGTTACCCAGATGACTACAGTAGAATTATGGGTGTTACCAAACTTAAAAACAAGGAGATCGAATCTTGGGAAAAAGTAGCAGATCAAATGTATTTCCCCTATGATAAGGAACGTGAAATTTACTTACAACAAGATGGATTCTTAGATAAGGAACTCATCAGTGTTAAGGATTTGAGTAAGGAACAGCGTCCCATTAATCAAAAGTGGAGTTGGGATCGCATCTTGAGATCACCTTATATTAAACAGGCAGATGTACTTCAAGGATTTTATTTCTTTGAAGATCACTTTGACCTCAATAGTTTGGAACGCCACTTTGACTTTTACGAGCCATTTACAGTTCACGAATCTTCTCTGTCACCATGTGTTCACTCCATTCAAGCGGCTAAGTTAGATCGTATGGATCAGGCTTATGAGTTTTATTTGAGAACTTCGAGATTGGACTTGGACGACTACAACAAAGAAGTTGAAGAAGGTCTGCATATTACCTCTATGGCAGGAACATGGATGAGTATAGTAGAAGGATTTGCAGGAATGAGAATTGTAGATGATAAGTTGTCTTTTGTGCCTAAGATTCCATCTCAATGGAAGTCGTATTCATTTAAAATCAATTTTAGAAACAGAATTCTCAAAATCAGTATCAATCGATCTGAAATTGCCATTACACTTTCAGGAGACAGTCAAATGTCAATGAGAATAAATTCTGATCGAGTAGTTCTAAATCCAGGTGAAGAAACCAAAATTGCACTTTAAGATGAAAAGGCTTATACTTGGATTATTATTAATCAACTTAATTTCTTGTACAGAAATGAACCAAACTCAAACTCAAATCGCTCCTATTACTAAAGAGCGAATCGCCAATGCGGTCATATACGAAGCAAATATCAGACAGTATTCTCCTCAAGGAAGTTTTGAGGCCTTTACCAAGGATCTTCCAAAACTCAAAGAGCTCGGAGTAGATATTATTTGGTTGATGCCAATTTATCCTATTTCAACGACAAAGAGCAAAGGGACTCTAGGGTCTTATTACGCGATTTCAGATTATCAAAAGGTAAATCCAGAATTTGGAGATTTAAATGATGTTAAGGCCTTAATCGACACTGCTCATGAGTTGGATATGTATGTGGTATTGGATTGGGTTCCCAATCATACGGGATGGGATCATATATGGCTTAAAGAGCACCCAGAGTGGTATACCAAAGATGAAAACGGAAATCCAACTCACCCTGTTGGTACTGATTGGACCGATACTGCTGATTTGAATTATGACCAACAAGATATGAGAGCACAGATGTTGGAGGATATGAAGTACTGGATTAGTGAGGTGGATATCGATGGATTTAGATGTGATATGGCTGGAATGGTTCCTACAGACTTTTGGGAACACAGTATTGCTGAATTAAGAGCGATGAAACCGATTTTTATGTTAGCTGAAGCGTGGGAGCCACATTTAATTCAGGCAGGCTTTGATATGGTATACGGATGGGAAACGCACCATTTGTCAAACGATATCGCTAAAGGACACAAGTCGTTAAATGATTTTAGAACTCGTATGGAGCAGGTAAAAGATCAATATGCCAAAGATGCTATTTTGATGAACTTTACCTCAAATCACGATGAAAATTCTTGGAATGGATCGGTTAATGAACGCTTAGGAGAAGCTGTGGAAACAGCAGCAGCATTGATGTATACCATTGCCGGAATGCCACTTATTTACAGTGGACAAGAATACGATTTAGACAGAAGATTGCTCTTTTTTGAAAAAGACAGTATCGATCGTACCAAAGGGCATATGTTCGATGTGTATAAAAAATTAGGAAAGCTCAAAAAGGCGACCTCTGCACTAGACACTGGAGTCAATCCATCTTCCTACACTAATATCGATAATACCGCAAATGATAGGGTGTTGTCATTCCTAAGAGAAAAAGAAGGAGATCAACTGATTTACCTAGCTAATTTTAGTGCAGAAGCTGTAAGTGTTCAAATCCACCAATCGGGAACTTATACAGACTTTTATTCAGGAGCTCAAGTAAATCTAGAAGAATCAATTGATTTAGCCCCTTATGCTTATCAAATTCTGTTGAACAATTAATGATGAAAAAGGCGTATCTTTTAGCTGTCGTTATTTTTAGTTGCAGCATGAGTTACGCCCAATCTTCTTTTACCCTGATCGCTCATAGAGGGGCTATGGGATACGAGATGGAAAATTCCATCAAATCATTTCAAAAAGCTTTGGAATTAGAGGCTCCAATGGTGGAGCTCGATGTTTTTGTGTTGAAATCAGGAGAGCTGGTAGTGTTTCACGATGACAAGCTCAATAAACTTACCAATGCAAAGGGCTTTATTGAATCCTACACCTTTGAGGATCTGAAAAGAGATGTGCAACTCAAGGACGGTCAATCCATCCCACTACTTACACAAGTTTTAGATATATGTATTTCTAAGACCAAAATCAACATCGAACTCAAGGGCTCCAATACTGCAATACCTGTTGCAGCTCTTTTAGAGAATTATTTAAAAAAGGGCTTGCTCAGTGAGGATGAGCTTTTTATTTCTAGCTTTAAGTGGGAAGAATTGAGAACAATGAGAAAATTATATCCACATATACCAATTGGTATATTAACTGAAGACGACCCTTTAGATGCTTTAGCTATCGCAAAAGAATTAAAGGCTGTATCCATCAATCCTGATCAACAAACGCTTTCTAAAGAGATTATTGACCAAATACACGCTGAGGGTTTTAAAATCTATCCTTGGACCGTCAATAGTGTTAAAGATTTACAGCGATTTAAAGATTGGGGAGTAGCGGGTGTGTTTTGTAATTATCCCGATCGAGGAAAGAACCTTCACTGATGGAGTCAACTGCTATTCAAGATTTGATAATTGTTGGAGGTGGTGCAGCTGGCTTTTATGCTGGAATCCATTATTCTGAACTAAATCCTCAACATTCAGTGCTTATTTTAGAGCAGAACACTTCCTTCTTATCCAAGGTAAAGGTGTCAGGAGGAGGAAGGTGTAATGTGACTAATAATACACCTGATCCAATAGATCTCGTAAGGAATTATCCTCGAGGTCAAAAAGAATTGCTCGGTCCTTTTTATACACATGGACCGATAAACACCATTGCTTTTTTTGAATCTCATGGAGTTCCGCTTAAAGAAGAAGACCAGGGGAGGATGTTTCCCGAGTCAAATAGTTCTGCTACAATTATAGAGTTGTTTTTGAACTTAGCACATCAAAACAAGATTCAGTTAGCTCCATCCACCACTGTTCAATCCATTTCAAAAGAAGCTGATTTGTGGAAGCTGTCTACAAAAAATCGAGATTATTATTCTAGAAAACTCTTAATAGCTAGTGGGTCTAGTAAAGCCATATGGAACCAATTAGCGGTCTTGGGAATTCCCATAGTTGAAGCTGTACCATCCTTGTTTACTTTTAAAGTAGATTCACATCCAATGGCTCATTTATCCGGATTAAGTGCAGCGGTTGAACTAAGTGTAAATACTCCTGAAAAGGTGATTCAAACTACTGGCCCTTTATTAATTACCCATCAAGGGTTTAGCGGACCTTCAGTTCTAGAGTGTTCTGCATTGGGAGCTCGATTACTGAGAGATTTAAATTATCAGTTTGAACTCAGAATTAATTGGATTCCAGATCTGACTGAAGAAGCAGTTGTAGATCTGTTAAAGGAGGTAAAAACTAATACAGGGACTAAAAGCCTCCTCAATGCACCCCCCGTAAATCTACCCAAACGATTATGGGAGTATCTAGTAGCATCAGCAGGGATTGATCCTTCAAAACAATGGGCTCAATTAGGAAAGGTTCAACTTCTAAATTTAGCGAGTCAATTAAGTGCTACCACACTCCAAATAAATGGCAAGTCTACTTTTAAAGAAGAGTTTGTTTCAGCAGGAGGAGTAGATCTCAAATCAGTCAATTTTAAGACCATGGAATCTAAAATCCATCCCGGACTCTATTTTGCAGGTGAGGTATTGAATATCGATGCTATTACTGGAGGTTATAATTTTCAGAATGCATGGACTACCGCTTATATCGCAAGTACTTCTATGGCGGAGAATTCCTAATTATTTATTGTGAGATCCATCACAGAATAAAGGATCCTGCGATTTTCCACACCCACAAAAGGTACAGCGTTCTTTAGTAGCCAAGACATTGCCAGCTTCATCTTGAATTTCAACAGCTCCTTCTACTCTTAGTTGTCCGTTATTTTTTTTGATGATAATTACTTTATCACTCATTATTTGATCATTTTTAAATTGATAATTTCTTGTTTGGTCAGTGGTCTCCAATGTCCTCTAGGTAAATCTTTTTTGGTGAGCCCTGCGTATACGACGCGATCTAAATTGACGATTTCGTATTCTAACTTTTCAAAAATTCTTCGAACTAAGTTCTTTCGAGTAGAGCGTATTTCAATACCGATTTCATTTCTAGGAGCTTTTTCTATATAACTCACATCCTGTACTTTGAGTAGTTTACCATCGAGGGCAATTCCTTCTTTTAGCGCATCCATATCTTCTTGAGAAAAAGTTCGATCAAGCGTAAGGTGATAGAGTTTTGAAAATCCACTCTTAGGCGCTGAGAGCTTTTTAATCAGTTCACCATCATTGGTAAAAATCATAAGACCCGAAGAAGTTTTATTGAGGCGTTCAATAGGATTTAAAGGAGCATTGGACGCATTAGCTATGAGTTGTAGGGCTGATCTTCTACCAGAAGCATCTCGATTTACCGTATCGAAGTCCTTAGGCTTATTGAGAAGGATGTACTCCATCTTAACTGGATTGAGAAGCTTCCCATCGAATCGCACTTCTTCACCAGCTTTGACCTTATAGCCCATTGAAGTAACTGATTTTCCATTGACGGTTACCGATCCTGCCTCGATAAAAATATCGGCCTCTCTTCTAGAACAAACACCGGCATTAGACAAATACTTATTGAGTCGAATTCCTTCAGATGTTTTTTGAGGGGTGTTTTTGCTAGCTATTTTTTTTGATTGAGGCTTTCTTTTTCTCATGGCTCTAAATTTTGGCAAAGGTAGTTAGAAGTTGTCGAATAAACTATCTAAATAAAATTGGACTTTAGAAAAGAGTGGAGTCGATCAGTAAAATGCTGAACACACCGAGAGCCAATACAATTTTAAGAATGATATGAAGTACACTATAGTCGGTTTTGGAACGAGACTGATACATCCAAAAGACAGAAATTAACAACAAACTATTCGCCAGTAGAAAATACCATTTCATCAAGCCGATTCGATCGCTGACAAACAAAAAGTAAGAAGGGATAAAACTCAAAGCAGTCAACAGACTAATCCAGAATTTTGATTTGGACAAACCAAAGCGAACAGGGATTGTTTGATAGTTTTGAGATAAGTCTCCTGCGAGGTTTTCCATATCCTTTGTCAGTTCTCTAATCAATAAGAGCAGAAACAAATATATGGCGTGCAAAAAGATGTAAAAATCCAAGTTTTTATAGTAGACAAAGACTGTAAAAAAAGGGGTTATGGCTAGAGCAGCAGCCATTAAATTTCCAATGTAAAGATGCTTTTTTAATTTGTGAGAATACAACCAAATACTAAAACTATACGCACTAAAAAAGACAACCGCTCTAAAGGAGATCGATGCTGCTATAATAATGGCTGTGAAATTAAAAATCACATAGGCATAAATTTTAGCCCTCTGTGAGATGTTCTTGTCTAATACGGTCTTATAAGGCTTGTTGATCAAGTCTTTTTCCCAGTCGTAGAAATTATTAATGATATATCCTGCAGCAATCACCAAAGAGGTGCATACGATTAGCAAAAACAGGTTTAAGTCTAAGAGTTGTTCAAAAATTGCTTTTTCAGGGGCTAGTATATAGATGCTACAAAGGTACTGAGCAATAATAATAAGGATGATATTATAGCCTCTAAGTACTGAAAAGAAGGCAAGTCCTTTAAGCAGATTCGTTTTGAGACTTGGAGCAGACATCTTAAAAAGTGTAAACCACTTCGATCTGATGTCCCTTAAGGGATTTTTTAGCTTTTTCTAGATCCTGAGTGAATCCTAAAATATATCCACCACCACCAGAACCACAGAGTTTTAGGTAGTAATCATTTGTTTCAATACCCTTTTGCCAAACTTCGTGAAAACGTTCTGGAATCATAGGTTTGAAGTTCTTTAATACGACTCCTGAGAGTTCTTTGAGGTGATTAAAGAGTGATTTGAAGTTTCCGTTAATAAAATCGTCGACACAGGCATCGGTATGTTTGATGAATTTGTTCATCAACATCGATCTAAAGCCTTCGGTTTTCATTTTTTCAAAGAAAATTTGAATCATCGGAGCAGTCTCTCCTACGGTCCCACTGTCGAGTAAGAATACCGCTCCTTTTCCATCTAGATTTTGAGAAGGAATGGCTGTAGAAGCTACTTCGTTTTCAGCTTGAATTAAAATAGGAAGGCTCAAATAAGAGTTGAGTGGATCCAAGCCGGAAGAGGTTCCGTGGAAAAAGGATTCCATGGTTCCAAAAAGACCTTTGAGTTCGAGTAGCTTTTCACGAGTTAGATTTTCTAAAACGGTGATTTTTTCATTGGAGTAATTGCTGTAAATAGCAGCGACTAAGGCACCTGAAGAACCAATTCCATATCCTTGTGGAATAGAAGAGTCAAAATACATTCCCTTAGCGATATCACTGTTTAAGCGTTCGATATCAAATGAAAACTTTTGTGGGTCTCGATCCTGAAGCTGCTCTAAATAGATCGCGTATTCTGCTAATTTTTTATTGGAATTTACAGCTTTTTCAGAAGGCCGTTGATCTATTTTTAAAGCCCCCTTTGCAGCATTATAAGGGATAGCCAAACCTTTAGAGTTTTTAATGATTCCGTATTCTCCGAAGAGTAGAATTTTAGCGTAAAACAGAGGTCCTTTCATAGATGTCGATTTAAGATAGTCGCTGAGCTCCCATTCCTAACTGATCACAAATATACTGCTGATTTTCACAAAAAGCAACTAAGTCACTCAGAATGAAGTCAAAAGCAGCAATTGCGTCTTTATGTGGATAGAGTACATGAACATTGGCTCCAGCATCGAGTGTAAAACAAATTGGGATGCCTGTTTTGGCTCTAAATTCCCTTATTTTTTCAATGATTGCCAGGGTGTTGGGTTTCATTAAAATAAAGTTTGGATTAGAGGTAAGCATCATTGCATGGAGGCTTAGAGCTTCCAACTCTACGAGCTCTACAAAGGCTTTGAGATCTCCCTCTTTAAACAGTTTGATGAGGCTTTCAATATGTTGATGAGCCTGAGCAAAACGCTGCTCGGCATAAGGGTGATTTTCCATGAGTTGATGTCCAAGAGTCGAACTCACTGACTTAGCTCCTTTGTGAACGATGAGTATACAGTCTTGATAATTTTCAAAGACAGGGTGCACCTCTGTAGGATAGGGGATTCCGAACAGATCTGAGCTGTCTAAGATCGAAGGAGTTTTACCCCATTGTACGAGAGGGCCTTCGATGGATCTACATCCAGAGCCTGATCCTAAACGAGCTAAGAAAGAGGCTTTTTTATAAAAATCTTCTGTTGTGACCTCTTCAATTGAGTTGACAGTCATTTCTAAAAGACAAAGAGCTAGGGCAGCCATTCCGCTCGCTGAAGATGCAATTCCACTTGAATGAGGGAATGAATTCGTCGATCGTATTTCAAAATCATAGGATTTTAAAAAGGGTAGATAAGCTTCAATTCTCTCAAAAAAGGTCTTAATTTTTGGAATAAAGTCCTCCTTTGGTTCATCGTCTAAATAAAATTCAATACTAAAATCATCAGCTGGCTTTGAACGAAGACGATAGTTTAGAGTGGTTTGAGTGTTGCACTTACTCAGTGTAAAACTCAGTGAGGGATTTGCAGGAATTTGATCAGCATATTTTCCCCAATATTTGACAAGTGCAATATTTGAGGGGGCTTTCCAACGGGTACTCCCTTGTTCTTCAATTACTTTAATGTCCTTAAAAAGCTCAATCATTGAATGAATACTAATAAAAAACAAAGATAGTTTTATCTCATTAGAACAACTAATAAAAATAAAGTGTTATTTTAGGGCTGTACTCTAAGAGTGTATACTATGATCAAACGCTATATCAATATTGGAATTGCTGTGATGATTTGCCTACTCGTCGGATTTCTTTCAAGTCTAGCTGTAGTCGATGCCATAGCTGGTTGGTATACAACCATTAACAAGCCAAGTTTTACTCCTGCCAATGGAGTGTTTTCTCCGGTGTGGACCATGCTCTACATCATGATGGGAGTTTCTGTTGGGATTGTTTGGAACAGAGGATTTCACCATATTTGGGTAAAGACTGCGCTCTACCACTTCCTATTTCAGTTGTTGCTCAACGCTTTGTGGAGTATCGTATTTTTTGGATTACACTCCATTATTGGAGGGCTTTTGGTGATACTCACTCTTTTTATTCTACTCTTATTTACCTATAAGTGGTTTAAAGTAGTCGATAAGATCGCAGCCTATTTATTGATTCCTTACATCCTTTGGGTCGCTTTTGCAACAGTACTCAATATCGGTATTTGGAACCTAAACTAGGGCTTTGTCCATTTTTAATTTGATATCCTCTAAACAGAGCTGACCTATTGATCCTAAATGACTGTGATCTAAGTCTCTTTTTGGCTCGTAAGTTCCGTTCTCTATATCCATCCCCATTTTCTTATAGGCATCTCTAAAAGGCAGCCCTGATTTGACGAGTTCATTCAAGGTGTCAACACTAAACATATAGTCGTATTTAGCATCATCGGTAATGTTCTTCCTAGGTTGAATGTCCTTGATGCTAAAACGCATCATTTCTATACAAGATCGAAGTTCTTGTATGGAAGGAACGATGATTTCTTTTAAGAGCTGTAAGTCCCTGTGATAACCTGAAGGGAGATTAACTTGCATCATGGTCAACTGATTGGGAACCGCTTGTAATTTGTTGCACTTTCCTCTGATGAGTTCAAATACATCTGGATTTTTCTTGTGAGGCATAATACTCGACCCTGTGGTGAGCTTGTCTGGAAAGGATATAAAATTAAAATCTTGTCCCATATACAGGCAGATGTCCATTGCCATTTTACCTAGGGTCCCCGCTAGAGAACTCAATGCAAAAGCAGTCGATTTCTCTGTTTTACCTCTTCCCATTTGAGCAGCAACCACATTGTATTTTAGGTTCTCAAAAGCTAGTTCTTCAGTAGTCATAGCTCTGTCAATTGGAAAGGAAGAGCCGTATCCGGCAGCAGAACCCAAAGGATTTTGATCACAAACCTTAAGGGCTGCATTGACAAAGTGAATATCGTCGATAAGGCTTTCTCCATAGGCAGAAAACCACAGACCAAAAGAAGAAGGCATGGCTACTTGAAGGTGTGTGTACCCAGGTAATAAATCTTCTTTGAAGGTATCGGCTAAATTTAAAAGAAGGTCGAAGAGTTCTTTTACTTCCTCTTTGATCGATTTGAGTTCTGCCTTTAAATAGAGCTGTGAAGCTACTAATACTTGATCGTTTCTAGATCGAGCAGCGTGGATTTTTTTACCTGTATCCCCTAAGTTTTCGGTGAGTACATACTCTATTTTGGAGTGCATATCCTCAAAGTCATCTTCGATGGTGAAGCTTCCTTCTTCGATCTGATCAGCAATTTGATTTAATCCCCCCTCGAGTTGTTCAAACTCACTTTGGCTGATTAATCCAATTTTAGAGAGCATTCGAGCGTGAGCACGAGATGCAATAACATCGTATTTAGCTAATTGCAAATCTAATTCTCGGTCGTTTCCAACGGTGAATTGATCAATTTTTTTATCGGTTGCTAATCCTTTATCCCAGAGTTTCATATGTGTTTATTTTAATAAAAAGCCTTCTAATAGGGCAATGTAAATATCGATTCCTTCTTCTATTTCAGAGAGGTATATAAATTCATCAGCAGAGTGTGATCGTCTACTGTCGCCAGGTCCTAATTTAACCGATTGGCAGTAAAGTGCTGCTTGATCAGAAAGTGTAGGTGAACCATAGGTTCCTCTACCTAATGCTTCTCCTGACTTTACTAGTGGATGATCAGGATCAATTCGCGATGAGTTGAGTCTAAGCGATCGCGCCTTGATTTTACAAGGAGCCTGTTGTCTTAAGAGTTGTTCAATTTCTTGATTGGTATAACATTCGTTAACACGAACATCGATGACCATATTCACATGAGCAGGAACTACATTGTGTTGATGTCCAGCATTGATTTGCGTTACGGTAAGTTTAACAGGGCCGAGTTGTTTTGATTCTTTTTCAAACTTAAAATTCTTAAACCAATCCAATACAGCAATGCTATTGTAAATAGCATTATTGCTATTGGGGTGAGCTGCATGTGAAGGCGTTCCTGATACTTCTGCATCAAAAACTACTAGGCCTTTTTCAGCAATGGCTAAATCCATCAGCGTAGGCTCTCCAACGATTGCAACATCTATTTTCGGTAGCACTTCTAACATAGAATTGAGTCCATTTGGCCCTGAATTTTCTTCTTCTGCAGAGGCGACTATTACAATATTGTGATTGAGATCTTCTCTGTCGTAAAAGTATGCAAATGTAGCCAAGAGTGATACCAAGCATCCACCAGCATCATTTGATCCTAAGCCGTAGAGGAGGTCTCCTTCCACATCTGGACTAAAGGGATCTCTTGTATATGCCGTATTGGGTTTTACCGTATCGTGATGTGAATTGAGTAAAAGCAAGGGTTTATCATCTTGGTAATGCTTGTTAAAGGCATAGATGTTATTCTGTTTCCTTTGGTAGGGGATTTGATGTGAATCGAGCCAATTTTCAATATGTAGAGCAGTGCCTTCTTCCTCTGTAGAGTAGGATTGGGTGCTGATCAATTGTTTAAGCAATTCTACGGCCTGTTGTTTTAATAGCGATTTCATGATCTTATCCTCTGGTAATTTGAGTGTATTTGGTTGTAGTATCTCCAAAAAGCGTATTAGGTCCAATAACTACTTTTGATACACCATTGTCCAGTGCTTCAAAGCAATTTTTGAGCTTGGGAATCATTCCCGCTGCGATTACCCCTTCTTGAAGTAGTTGTTGATAATAGTTGTTGTCGAGCTTTTGAACAAGACTGTTGGGATTGTCAATATCGAGTAATACCCCTTGTTTTTCAAAACAATAATAGAGACTTACTCGATGTGTTTTACTCATCGCTGAGGCGATTGCAGCAGCAATGGTATCAGCATTCGTATTGAGTAATTGCCCTTTTCCATCGTGAGTGATGGCACAAAAAACAGGACAAAAATGCTCTGTTAAAGCAGCGATATGATCTGCTTGTACGCTGTCGATATCTCCAACAAATCCATAATCGATATCCGTTCCTGTTCTTTTGTGAGAACGTATACAATTAGCGTCTGCACCACTGAGTCCAATGGCATTGCAATTCAATGATTGAAGTAATGCTACAATTGTTTTGTTGGTTTTACCAGCATAGACCATAGAAATCACTTCGAGACTTTCGGCAGAGGTAATTCTCCTTCCTTGGTGCATTTGAGTTTCGATTCCTAAACGCGCTTCCATTTTTGAAGCGTCTCTTCCTCCTCCATGGACGAGAATCTTTGGACCCTTAATTGTACTAAAGTCTTTTAGAAAAGCCTTGAGCTCAATAGGGTCTTCGATAACTCCTCCTCCGATTTTCGCTATGGTTAAGCTTGGTTTTTGATCCATCTTATAAGTTTTCCAATAGTGTTTTTAAAACGTATTGTGCTGAATAGGTTCTATTGTTGGCCTGTTCAATAACTAGGGATTGATCAGAATCTAAAACAGCATCTTCAGCCACGATATTTCTTCGAATAGGAAGACAGTGCATAAATTGAGCATCACCTAATTTTTCTTTGGTCATCATCCATTCTCTAGTCGCGATATTGACTTTTCCGTAATCCTCAAAAGAACACCAGTTTTTCACATAGACAAAGTCAGCATCTTTTAGTGCTTCTTCTTGATTGTGATAGATTTCAATTCCTTTTGTTTTTTCAGGATCGAGATCATAACCTTCTGGGTTGGTAATACAGAAGTCAGCATCTTGATGGCGTATCATTTCGATAAAGGAATTGGCTACAGCGTGAGGCAATGCCTTTGGATGTGGCGCCCAAGAAAGGACGACCTTAGGTCTTTTTTTGGTGTTTTGTTCTTTGAGCGTAATAGCATCAGCCAATGCTTGAAGAGGGTGACCCGTAGCGCTTTCTAGATTGACAATAGGGGCATCAGCGTATTTGATAAAATTTGTCAATACAGGTTCCGCCTGATCTTCTGCTTTGTTCTCCAATCCAGCAAATGCTCTAATACATATGATATCACAGTATTGAGACATCACTTTTGCTGCTTCTTTAACATGCTCAGAACGGATAGTTTCCATGATGGTTCCATCTTCGTATTCCAAATTCCAGGCTTCGTCTCCGAAGTTCATCACCATAACGTCCATTCCCAAATTATTAGCAGCTTTTTGAGTGCTTAAACGCGTTCTAAGGCTTTTATTAAAGAATAAAAGTCCAACTGTTTTACCTTCACCTAAAGCGATATGCGCTCTGGGATTCTTTTTTAAGGCAATGGCCTCATCTATAGCAGTATTGAGATCCTTTAGATCGTTGATATCGGTGAATTTTTTCATGAGAGTTCCGTTTTTAAGGCAGTAAAGAATTGATCAATAGCTCCCTTACTTACATTGAGTGCAGGTAAAATCCTCAAGAGATTTTTATTACTAGCAGCTCCTGTAAAGATATGATGTTTTGTAATTAAGTTTTTTCTAAGTGCTGCCACTTCAAAATCAAATTCCATTCCAAGCATTAAGCCTTTACCCTTGATGGCCTTGATTTGAGAAAGTTCTGAAGCCTTAGATCTAAAGTAATCTTCTAGGCTCGAGGCATTTTCAATCAGTTGTTCTTTTTCAATCACTTCTAATACCGCAAGTGAGGCAGCACAAGCCAAGTGGTTTCCTCCGAAGGTAGTTCCTAGCATACCATACCAGGGCTTGATGTGTGGAGCAATAAGCACTCCAGCTACTGGAAATCCATTGCCCATTCCTTTTGCAATAGTGATGAGGTCGGGTTGAATTCCGTAATGTTGAAATGCAAAGAATTTCCCAGATCTTCCATAACCGGATTGTACTTCATCAGCAATAACTAAAGCACCGTATTTTTTGCTGAGAGCAACTACGGCATTCATAAATTCCTGTGAAGGCATATCGAGTCCGCCTACCCCTTGAATACTTTCGATAATCACTGCACAAACATCACCTTTTGAAAGTTCGGTTTCTAAGGCCTTTATATCTTCAAAGGCGACATAGCTTACCTCTTGTTGGGTGTTGATTGGGGCTTGAATTTTTGGATTATCAGTAGCCATTACTGCAGCAGAAGTTCTTCCGTGAAAAGCCTTGTCAAAAGCGATAACACGTTTTTTTTCTGTTACAAACGAAGCTACCTTTAAGGCATTTTCATTAGCCTCAGCTCCTGAATTAATCAAAAAGAGTTGGTAGTCTTCACAGGAGGATAATCGTCCTAATTGCTCAGCAAGCTCTACTTGAAGAGGGTTTTGAACTGCATTCGAATAAAATCCGATACAATCGAGTTGATCTTTTAGTCGCTTGACATAATGAGGATGTGAATGTCCAATGGAAATAACAGCATGCCCTCCGTAGAGGTCTAAATAGACACTTCCATCATCAGCAATAACTTTAGTCCCCTTTGCAGAAACAGGAGTGATATCGTAAAGAGGGTATACTTCAAATAACTTCATAACTATAGTTGATTTGATTTAATGTTGTTGATTTTTTCATAGGATTTTTGAAGTCCTTTAATCAGCGCTGAACTCAACCCTTCGTGTTCCATTTGATTTAATCCTTCGATGGTACAACCTCTTGGAGTGGTTACCTTGTCAATTTCAGCCTCAGGATGTGAGTTGGACTCTACTAGGAGTTTGGCAGCACCGCTACAGGTTTTTACAGCTAATTCATGAGCTTCTTCTGCTTCAAATCCCAATTGAACAGCCCCTTGAGTGGTAGCTCTAATAAGTCGCATCCAAAAGGCAATGCCAGAAGCGCAGATTACAGTTGCAGCTTGCATTAGGTGTTCGCCGATGATCATTGATGATCCCATTCTGTTAAAGATAGCCTCAGCGAGTTCTACTCGAGATTCTCCTTTGCTGTTACTGCAAATACAGGTCATGGATTCACCTACAGAGATTGCAGTATTAGGCATGGCTCTTAAGATGTACTTATCACTACCTATGAGTTGTTCGATTTGTTCTATTTCAAGTCCAGCAGCAGTAGAGATGATCACGTGTTTGTCAGTGATCAGTTCCTTGACCTCTTCTAATACAGCTTTCATATGACTGGGTTGAAGGGCAAAAATTAAAATATCAGACTTTTTTACAGCCTTTCTATTGTCTGAAGTCACACTGACATTTCCGTAATTTTCGTAATCTTTAATCGATCTGGTGTTTCTTTTAGTCAAAAACATATGGGTAGCACCGTTAGAATTTAAAATTCCTTTGGCGATTGACTTTCCTAAGTTTCCTGCTCCGATGATGGCTATTTTCATAAGGCTAAGATTAAAATGCGATTGGTTTTAATTGAAGACCTAAATCTTCTTCTAATCCGAAGATCAAATTCATATTTTGTACAGCTTGACCCGATGCTCCTTTGAGCAGATTGTCGATGGCTGCTGTAATCATTAAATACTTCTTGTGTTTTACTAGATGTAGATGACAATTATTAGTGTTCACCACCTGTTTTAAGTGAATGGGTTCATCCGTCAAATGAGTAAAAGGAGCGTTTTTATAGTAGTTGCTATAAAGTTCCTTGGCATCTTCTAAACTTCCATCAAACTCTGTATAAACCGTTGCGAAAATACCTCTAGTAAAATTCCCTCTATTGGGTATAAATAAGAGCTCAGTTTTAGATTCATTGAGCGAACTGAGCTGTTCTCCAACTTCGTTTAAATGTTGATGGTTAAAAGCTTTATACCAAGATACAGAACTCGTTCTCCAACTAAAGTGAGTTGTTTCAGATGGTTTTACCCCTGCGCCAGTACTTCCAGTGGTCGCATTGATATGAACTTCAGATGCGATCAGCTTTTTTGAAGCTAATGGAGCTAATGCTAATTGAAGTGCTGTAGCAAAACAACCTGGGTTGGCAATTGCAGTTGCCTTTTCAATAGCATCCTTGTGATTTTCTGGAAGCCCATAGATGAATTCTCTTCCCATAAATGCTGCATCAGACTTGGCTCTAAAGTCAGTACTTAGATCGATAATCTTTGTGTGTTCTGAAAAAGAGTATTCCTTTAAAAAGTTTAGTGAATTACCATGTCCAAGACATAGAAATACAACATCTACAGAAGTGTTGACTTCTCCTGTAAAAACATATTCTTCTCTTCCTATTAAATCAGGATGAGCGGTGCTTACCTTTTTGCCAGCACGAGTGGTACTGTAAATAAAATCGATTTCAACTGCTGGATGCTGGTCTAGTATTCTAATAAGTTCACCGCCAGTATATCCAGATCCTCCTATAATTCCTGCTTTAATCATCTTGGTTTACTTGTTTGTATATTTTTCCAGCAGTTGCTGTTATTTTAATAAATCCTTTGGCGTCCTGAGCAGTCCAAGCTTTGTTCTCTTCTCCATAAGATCCAAATTTAGCACTCATTAAATCGTGTTTAGACTCGATTCCATCTAAAGTGAATCGGTAGGGGTGAAGACTTACAAAGACATCCCCACTCACATTCTTTTGCGTATCAACTAAGAACGCTTCTATATTTCTCATCACTGGATCTAAATACTGTCCTTCGTGTAAGAGCATTCCATAAAAATTAGCCTGAGCTTCTTTTTGATGTTGTTGCCATTTGCTCAAACAGTGTTTTTCCAATAAGTGATGTGCTTTGATGATTACAAGAGCTGCAGCAGCTTCAAAACCAACTCTTCCTTTAATCCCAATGATGGTGTCACCAACGTGAATATCTCTTCCAATGGCATAGGTAGAAGCGATTTCTTCTAAGGCGATGATATTGTTAAGAGGACTGTCTTGTTTGCCGTCGATCGCAACCAATTCTCCCTTTTCAAAACTTAGTTTAATTCTTTTAGAATCCTCAGCGCTCAATTGAGAAGGATAGGCTTCCTCTGGTAATGGGTTTGATGAAGTTAGGGTTTCAACACCGCCTACAGAGGTCCCCCACAATCCTTTATTGATTGAATACTTCGCTTTTTCCCAAGGGTAGTCAATTCCATTTTCTTTGAGGTAGTCAATTTCTTGCTCTCTGCTGAGGGTATTGTCTCTAATTGGAGTTATGATTTTCTTCTCTGGAGCAATGATGCTAAAGATCAAATCAAAACGAACTTGATCATTACCAGCACCTGTAGATCCATGAGCGATATAGTCTGCTCCAATTTCATTGGCGTAGTTTGCGATTTCAATGGCTTGCACAATGCGTTCAGCACTCACGGATAAGGGATAGGTGTTGTTTTTTAATACATTTCCGTAAATGAGGTACTTTACTACCTTGTCGTAAAAACTTTGTACGGCATCAATAGAGACATACGTATGTGCTCCTAAGGCGAGTGCCTTTGTTTTGATATCTTCAATTTCTGCTTTGGAAAATCCTCCGGTGTTAACCGATACAGCGTGAACTTCGTATCCTTCATTGGATAAACTCTTTGCGCAATACGAGGTATCTAATCCTCCGCTGTATGCAATGACTAACTTTTTCATTTGTTGTTCTTTTTCTTATTTAGAAATAATTTCTCTTTAATTTTTTTCAATCGTTGAAAAGCCTTTGGATTAAAAACTTTTCTAATTCCGCTTTTCTTTTTTTCTGGGTCGTAAAGCATCCCAGTACACAGACACATTTTGTAATCAGTTCTGTTTAACACATCAAAATTCTTACAGGTTTTACAACCGTTCCAAAATTCTGGATCGTCTGTCAGTTCAGAAAAGGTCACTGGTTTGTATCCCAATTCATAATTGATTTTCATCACTGCTAGACCAGTGGTTATACCAAATAATTTTGCATCTGGAAATTTCTTTCTAGAGAGTTCAAAAGCAGCTTTCTTGATCTTTTTAGCCAAGCCCTTACCTCTAAAATCAGGATGAACAATGAGTCCAGAATTGGCGACAAACTTATCGTGCCCCCAGACTTCTATATAGCAAAATCCAGCAAATTGATCTCCTTCCAAAGCGATGATAGCGTTGTGATTTTCCATCTTCTTCTGAATGTACTCAGCAGTTCTTTTGGCAATACCCGTTCCTCTGACTTTAGCAGAGTCAGCTATGGTATCACAGATGATAGGAGCATATTTAAAATGCGATTTATTAGCACTGACAATTTTCATTGTAGTTACTGGTATTAAATTGATATTGTTTTGATGAGGTTCTTGAGATTGGAAATGGACACACCTAATTCCATAGATAATTATGCACCCTTACGGGCGACGGCGTCTTGGGAAACGCAATGTACTATTGGTGATTGTCTTATTCATCAAGGCAAATATAGTGTTTTCACAGAACCATAGCGGTTCTGTGGTAATTTTTAACAAAAAAACATCTAGTTGCTAATAAAACTGACAACTATTGAATAGGAATGGACTTATATTTCAGTATCCTTATTCGACAATCTGTAGCGTAAAGGCTACAGAGAGGTCTGTAGCGCCACCAGCTGTTGCAGGATTACCGTCATTTGGTTTTGTTGGCAGATGTCTTAAGATGAACTGTAATTGACCTTGAGAAGGAGAAGCAGTACTCAAATTAAATTCAGTTCCTAGGTAGTATCCTTTGGAGTCTAAATTGGTAGATTCTATGGTTAAATCAAGACCGTTTACCAAATAGAAGACTTGGTGATCATCAGATTCTTCTTCAACTTCTTCGGTGATATCTTCAGCTGGAGACTCACTCTCGTTTAAAAATGAAATTCGACCACTGTAATTCGTATGAGCTTTTAAATCTTGAATTTGAAACACACCCTGACTGGGGCCATCACCATCTAAATCTGTATAACGAAGCTCTAGTGATTCAGTACCGGAATCAAGGCTGATTACAAGGGTAGTGATGAGCTCTTCTTCATTGATGAGTTCTGGAGCTTCAAGCCCTTTGATACAAGAGGTGGTTATCAACAGAATTAAAAGACTGCTTAATCTCAGGATGGTTTTCATTCTAATAATTGATTTTGTATTGAACAGTTATAGTTCTACCCATTTCGTCTGCAAAATAACGCATAGCGTTGAGGTAGTTTCGATAGTTTTTATTTAAAAGATTGTCGATTCGAATCGACAGGGATGATTGAGATCCCATACTTAGGTGAGCAAATAACCCCAAGAGGTGATACTCCTCTGGGGGACTGCTGATATCGATGAGTTTCCAGATTGATTCTGTAGGTAAGAATATCTGAAAATTGTCATCGGGAAATCTGTTTTGTTTTCCTACAAATTTACTCTGTAGTCCGAATCGATTCCCCTGTTGATCCTCAAAAGATACTTCATTGTTAAATTGTAAAGGAGGCATTGAAATCAATGCTTCATTTTTGCTTACATCAGTGCCGTGTACCCATGAAAATTGTGAATTATAGCTGAGGGAATTCCAGAAAGTTCTTTTATAATCAATATCGATTCCGTAGAGGAGTGCATGGGTTTGCTCGTAATTCCACTTTTGGAAAAACCCTCTAATTGTCTGAGTGACATCAAAGGGCTTTAAAAAGATAAAGTCTTCAATGGAGTTGTAAAAAGGTTGAATGGACAATGAAGTCATTTCAGACTGATGCTCGATGGCCATAGATATTTTAGTAGAAGTTTCTTGTTTAAAAGAGAGATTTCCCAATTCAATTCTAGAAGCAGAATGATGTAATCCATCACTAAAGAGTTCTGCTGGATTAGGAGCTCTCTTTGAGCGAGTGATATTAGCTGCAAGATTTGTGTGCGCTCCCAAATGAGCGTGATAGCCGAGAGTAGCAGACAAAGAAGGATAGTTGAGTTGAGGGTAGGTCAACACTTGATTTTCTGATTCTGAAACCACAAAATCAGCGTATTTTACAGCGTATCCT
>DAIRFL010000008.1:21548-23052 GCA_036795105.1 Flavobacteriaceae bacterium
CCTCGTTCTTCCCAAAGTGATTTTTGGTAGAATTTATAAGATTTGAGATCGATATAATCGAATCGGATTCCCAGCTCAAAAGCGGATTTGTTTTCCAATTCGTAATCCAGTACTCCATAGGCTCCTGCTTGAAACTTTACATAGTCTGGGATGAGTCGTTTTACTCCAGTGTCAGGATTGGAATAATTGAATTGATATTTTCCGAGGACCCCCATCTTGTATTGAAAACCATCCAAGCGATAGGAGTGATAGTCTAAGTTTAGAGATTCAGATAGTAATTCAATGTCTAGAGCTGGAATGTTTTTTTGATCTCCTATTCTCAAATCGTATTCCAAACGGTGATTGTTTTGATAGTCGAATTGTAACAATAGCTTTCCCTTGTCTTTGATTATGGAATAGGCATTGAGTTTAAAGAGCAGGTGGTCTACTTCTTGCCTGGGAGCGTTAATCTGATAGCTAAAATCCTCAATAAGGCTAGGGCGATCTGCATGGAGCGCTCTGTATAAATCTGAAGCATCTCCAATATGTGATGCAGAGAGAATACCGATACTAGAATTTACATAGGAAAGGTAGGATGAAATTCCCTTATCAGTAGTTTTCTTAGCAAGATAGGCTGAAAAATTCTGATGTTCATTTCCACTATTGGTCAAATTGTAGTCTGGAGCTGCAGCATCCCCTTGCTTTTTATAAGAAGATTGAATTTTTGCTTGAAGGCCATTTCTTCTGCTGTAAACCAATGAGGAATTTAAAAAGGCAGCTTTTCCATTAGTAGAGGAACCGATAATTGATCTTCCGTAAATGGAATCCTTAAAGGATATTTTTTCAGGTTCTGTGACGATGATTCCTCCAATGGCATCTCCTCCGTATTGCAGAGCGTTTGCTCCTTTTACCACTGTAATCGAAGAGGCTGTGTTTATATCGAGCAGTGGAGCGTGCTCTGCTCCCCATTCTTGATCTTCCATTCGCACTCCATTGTTAATCAACATTACTCTCGAGGAGTGAAGTCCATTGATGATGGGTTTGCTGATCGCATTTCCTGTATTTAAACTGCTGACTCCACTTATATTTGACAATAAATCGGCTAGTTCAAGGGAGCTGTTTTCTTCAATTGCTCTCGCTTCTATTCTCTTTTCAACTCCTGCATCTGAAATTGCCAAATAAGATTTACTTGCAACGGTCACCTCATCTAACTCTTCAACGTGATGTTCGAGTTCGATGCGTAAATCACTTATAGTTTCAGAGAGCTCGAGGGTGTATTCTAATGGCTTACAAGCGATGTGTTCAAAATAGAGGGTATAGGTTCCCTTGCATAAATCGGTCAACACAAATTCTCCCTTGGAATTGCTAAATACAGATTTGTTGTTTTCTAAGATGAGGACAGAACTTCCTTCTAGCGAACTGTTGTCGTGTAAGTCAGTGATTCTACCACTTATCTGCAAGTTGCACTCTTGAGAGAATGCCTGCCCAAAATTTAGTAGCAGCACTGCTAATATCAGATATGTAT
>DAIRFL010000163.1:0-4355 GCA_036795105.1 Flavobacteriaceae bacterium
ATATTATTAATACTATGTCAAACGGAACAAACAATTCAAAAAAGACGACAACGATTTTAGGTGTTGTTTTAGCTTTATTTGTAATCTTATCAATCGCTTTATTTGTAACAAAACAAAGCACTGAAGCAAGATTAACTGAAGAAAAAGAGTTGGTAATTAAAGATCTTAACAGTTTAAAATCTGATTACGACCAACTTTCTAGCGAAAATGCTGCTTTAAGCCAAGAGTTAAATAACGCTAAAGACGAGATCGCTAAATACGTAGATTCTATTTCTGGATTGAACGCAGACGTTGCTTCTCTTACTAAATTTAGATCACGTTACTACGTATTGAGAAAGCAAAAAGAAGAATTATTAGCTAAGGTTGCTGAATTAGAAGCAGCTAATGCAAAGTTAACTCAAGAGCGTGATGCTACTTTAGAAACTTTACAGAAGCAAACTGATGCTAACGAAGAATTATTAGCAAACAACCTCAAATTAGCTGAAGCTGTAAGAAGAGGTTCTGCGTTAAACTTAAGCACTTACGGTGTATCTGCTGTTAAAGAACGTTCAAACGGATCTTACAGAGGTACTAGAAGAGCAAATCCTGCTGACGCTTTACAAGTTTGTTTCACAGTAGCTGAAAATGCAATCGCAAATTCAGGTGGACGTAGCTTTTATATCGAAGTAATCGACGCTTCTGGAAACGTTATGAACAGTCAATCTGCTTCTAACGATGAAGGTGCTTCAATCAACTATTCTAAGGTGACTGAGTTCAACTACGAGAATATGTCAATTGATGTATGTGATTACGTAAAAGGATCTTTCGAAAAAGGAAACTATATGGTTAATGCTTACGACGAAAACTTAAGACTGTTAGGAACAGCTTCTGTTACTTTGAAGTAATTAACTCATAACTTATAGAAAAGGCTCCAATACGGAGCCTTTTTTTATGGATCAAATTTAGCAATTAAAAAAGGCCCCTTTAGAGGCCTTTGTTTTTGTAGAGCGTTTCGATCTTATTTTAAACTCCCCACCATATCTTCTGGTTTTACCCATTGGTCGTATTCTTCTTCGGTAACATAACCAAGACCTACTGCTTCTTCTTTAAGAGTAGTTCCATTTTTATGAGCAGCATTAGCGATTTCTGCAGCTTTGTAATAACCGATCTTCGTATTAAGTGCAGTCACCAACATTAAGGAGCTCTTTAAGAGCTTGTCGATTACTGCTTGATTTGGTTCAATACCAGAAGCACAGTTGACGTCAAAACTCACACAAGCGTCTCCTAAGAGCTGAGCTGATTGAAGAATATTTGCTGCCATAAGCGGCTTAAATACATTGAGTTCGTAATGTCCCTGAGTTCCTCCAATAGTAATGGCTACATCGTTACCCATAACTTGAGCACAAACCATCGTCATCGCCTCTGCCTGTGTTGGATTTACCTTACCAGGCATAATAGAACTTCCCGGTTCATTCGCTGGAATGATTAACTCTCCAATTCCAGATCGCGGTCCAGATGCCATCATTCTGATATCATTGGCAATCTTATTGAGAGATACTGCTATTTGTTTTAAGGCTCCGTGACTCTCTACGATTGCATCGTGAGCAGCAAGGGCTTCAAATTTGTTTTTAGCAGTTACAAAAGGCAGTCCAGTAAATTCTGCGATGTACTTAGCGACAAGAACATCGTATCCATTAGGAGTATTTAATCCTGTACCAACTGCAGTTCCTCCTAAAGCGAGCTCGGACAGATGAGCAAGCGTATTTTCAACTGCTTTAATTCCGTGGTTGAGTTGGGCTACATAACCTGAGAACTCTTGCCCTAAGGTTAGGGGAGTTGCATCCATAAGGTGGGTGCGTCCAATTTTAACCACATCCTTAAATGCTTTGGATTTTTGATCTAAGGTATCTCTGAGTTGCCTTAGTCCTGGAAGGGTTACATTGACAATCTTCTCATAGGCTGCAATATGCATTCCTGTTGGAAAGGTGTCGTTTGAAGACTGTGATTTATTGACATCGTCATTAGGTTGAATGGTCTTTTCTCCTTCGCCAATCTTTTTACCAGCGAGTTCATGAGCTCTGTTGGCAATCACTTCATTGACATTCATATTTGATTGGGTTCCAGAACCTGTTTGCCAAATCACTAGAGGAAATTGATCGTCTAATTTACCGGCTAAGATTTCATCACACACCTGTGCAATCAAATCTCTTTTTGAGCTGTCCAATACCCCTAATTCACAGTTGGCATAGGCAGCAGCCTTTTTGAGATAGGCAAAACCGTAGACTACATCCATAGGCATGGAGGCTGCAACACCTATTTTAAAATTGTTTCTAGATCGTTCAGTTTGAGCTCCCCAATACTTATCAGCGGGAACTTTTACTTCTCCCATGGTGTCTTTTTCTATTCTAAAACTCATGATATTTAATAATGATTAGTATACCTACAAAGGTAGCTTATCGTTAAAAAAAAATCTATTTTTTTAGCAATCATTTGTGCAAATACGCAAAATCAAACTATATTTGTAGCAATAAAAGAAAAAAGCATGTTTGAATTTGACCAATATTTAGGATTTTTAGCATTTTTAACCATTGTAACCATTGGTTTTTGGTTGATGATTTTTTTGATTTCATTTGTAGTCCCTTACTGGATTGGAGGAGCTATTATGGAACGTCTTAAAGAACGCAAAGCTGCGAGAAAAGAGCAATCTTAATATTCGCATTTGATATAAATACAAAGGGGAGCTAATCGCTCCCCTTTTTTATTGATCCATTGCTTCGGTTATTTTCCCTGGTATTCCATTCCTTCACCTTGCATTTCTTGAGACTGGAAGTTTCTTTGTCTTCTACCTTGATTTTTCTTTTGGTTAAATCGGTAGGTGAAGGTCATATTGATTTGTCGTTGTCTCCACTGCATCGTACTTTGAGTAAGTACATTGAGTGTTCTAGTTTCACTCGTTCTTTTAGCAGAGTTGAATAAATCTCTGATGTTGAGTGATAAGGTTGACTTGTCTTTAAACAGATCTTTGCTGAGTGCTAAGTTTGTAAAGAGCATTCCCTCTGAGCTTCCTTGAGCGTTTCTGGAAGGAGATCGGTACATGAGGTTCGATTGAAAATCAATCTTACCTGGAAGGGGTAACTTGGCACTTAAACGAGTGAAGTACTCTAGATTTTCATTGTCAAAGTTCTGAGTGATTTCATCTCCAAAATAATTGATATAGGTGTAATCTCCTGTAGTCTTTCGGTTGTATAAGTTAAAGTTCAAACTAAACCTCCAGTTTCTCTTAGGGGAGTATGAACTAGTAAGTTCGAATCCAACTCGCTCTTCATCAGCTAAATTAATAGGTTGTCTAAGTTGAACGGGTACAATGACAGGATTGCTTGGATCATCTGGATTTTCAATGGTCACCACATCACCTGTTTCCTGTGTTACGAAGGTAAACACCTTGTTTGATTTGTTGTAATAGACTGATGAGGAGATCATCACTCTGTTAATTCTACTCAAATAACCTAAATCAAATGAATTGGTAAAGGTTGGATCCAAATCTGGATTCCCTCTAAACAAGTTCGTATTGGACGATCGAGAAGGGAAGGGGTTGATAAACCAACTTCTAGGTCTTCTAAGCCTTCTACTATAACTCAAGTTTAATTTATCTGTTTTGTTTAATTCATAACCAAAGAACACGGAAGGGAACCAAGAGTAATAGTTCTTTTTAGTGTAGTCATTTGTTTCAACTAAATCGATAATAATATCGGTATGTTCCATTCTAAGTCCTGTTAGAACACTTAGTTTGTCGAACTTAGTACCAAATTGGGTATAAGCAGCCTGAATGTTTTCAGTATAGTTTAGGGTGTTTTTTAAGTCGGGATCCGAAATAAATGCGCCCTTGTTTAATTGTCCAAAGTCATAAGCTGTTACACTGCTTGTAAAGTTTCCTCTATACCCCAATTCAAATTGAGATTGATTGTCTTTTCCCATAGGTAATACATAGTCAAACTGAAAGAGTTGTGAGGAGTTCTCTCTGATATTAAATTGTTTTTCAGTTGGGAGAACAGCTGTTGTAGTCCCTTGAACCAATTCGTCTATGAGTAGAATTTCAGGGTTGTCAGAAGTAGAATAACGGTAGTCTACTTTGAGTTCATGTCCGTCTTTGTCGAATCGTTTCATAAAGTTTAAAGCGTACTGCTTCGATTCTCTTTCTTGTGATTCTACTGAATTTCTATCGCGCTCAAGGGTTGGGTTTAGGGAAGCGTCAAAGTTCTTAAAGGCGATATCTTCTGTGTTCTCACCTGTCGATTTGCGATACACAATAGAGTTGGTAAGTGAAGTCTTGTCATTGATTAGATATTCAACTCCGAAGTTTGCACTGACTCCATTAC
>DAIRFL010000164.1:0-4334 GCA_036795105.1 Flavobacteriaceae bacterium
TCGAAGCCGGATATGGCTTAGGAGAGATCCCTGAAGAAATTGTTTTTGAAGCGCGCTCTAGCGACGGTTATAAGGAAACGGTTACAGAACCCATACCAGACATACCAGGAATAAGCGGCTCAGGTGTTGCTATCCTAAATATTGGTTTTGGAATAGCCTTCTAATGTAACATTTTATCTTTTTAGTCGTCTTTAGTATAAAACCAATAGCTATGTTAAAAAAAGTTTTTCTACTAACAGCTGTTTTGGGATTGATGAGTAGTTGTGTATCTGTTCGTTTCCCAAACGAACTCAATGTTCGTTTGAGCTTCCCAGAACATATGTCTAATGGGGATATCGATCATTTTATCAGAAGAATTCCTTCTAGAATTGAGCATCCTAAAGGCAATATGCGTATACACGTATTTAAAGACAAAGACTCCATTAAATATGGAGCCAAAGAGTTTTTGTTTATTTCAGAAGATGGAAAGGTACTAAAGAAGAATGACAGCACTAAGGTGGTTGTAATTAAAGAGAAAAAATAAACAACAGCAATTGCAATTAAAAACAGCCCTCTTTAGGGCTGTTTTTTTATTGAATAAAAGCAAATTGTATTCAATTAGCCGCTATAGATTAGCAAGTTGCCATCCATCTCTATAAGGCTTAGTCACAAATTGATTTGCTTCTTTTAAGTTGGTGATTTCCATATTTTCACCATCCCAAGTAAGCTTCTTTCTTCCGTAATATTCGAAACCTCTTCCTTGTTTCTTTCTCAATTGATGAGCTCTAATAGCGAGGTTACCCATTAACACTGTTTCAGTGAATGGTCCAGCATAATCAAACGAAGAAGTCAGTGCTTTGTGCTCCGCAGAATTAAACCCAGCTTTAACAGCTTCGGTCCATGCTGAATTGTGGATAAGATCTAAGTTTCCTTGTTTACTGGTGTCAAACTCTATCGCGTCTTCACCATTTACAAACAATTTAGGATTAGCTCCGTAAACATCACAGGTGATGTATCCTTTGCTACCTCTCATGATAATTCCATTAGCAGGAGGATTGTATTTTCCTAAGAGTTCTGGTGGAGTTGCAGGTCTAATTCCTCCATCGGTCCACTCAAAAACTACTCCTTTAGGGTTGTTGGCATCTGCAGGGAAATCAATAGTAACTCTTGAAGACAAAGGACATGCTTCAGGAGTGTATTCAGGTGTCCACATTTGCTTGAACACATCAGCAACTGATGCTTCTACAGCTGATGGATAGCCTAGTTTTAATGCTTTGTAAGGCGCATCGAATATATGACAACCCATATCTCCTAATGCTCCAGTTCCGTATTCCCAGAATCCTCTCCAGTTAAACGGATGTAAATTTGGAGTAAAAGGTCTATTGCTAGCAGTTCCAATCCAGTTATCCCAATCTAGATCTGCTGGTTTTTGAGCAGCATCAGCCTCTGGCATACCTACTCCTTGAGGCCAAACAGGTCTGTTGGTCCACACATTCACAAAGTCAATGGTTCCGATCTTACCAGCCGCAACCCATTCTTCTACTTTTGTCACACCTATATTGGAACCACCTTGATTCCCCATCTGTGTAACAACGCGATTTTCTCTTGCAGTAATGGTAAGCAGACGAGCTTCTGCAATAGTATGAGTAAGTGGTTTTTGAACGTATACACCTTTGCCTCTTTGCATAGCATCGTAAGCGATAAATGCGTGGTTGTGATCAGGAGTTGAAATAGTTGCTGCATCGAACTTAAGTTCGTCGAACATTTTTCTAAAATCTGAATAAACTTTGGCTTTAGGATGATCTTTAATGGCCTGACCGGCTCTTTCAAAGTCAATGTCACAAATACCAACGATTCGGTTTTTTCCTCCGTTATAGGCATTTCTTAAGTCGCTTCCACCTTTTCCACCTGATCCAACAGATACGATGGCTAATTGGTCAGATGGAGCTATAAATCCAGTACCTCCTAAAACATTTCTAGGAACAATATAGAATCCCGCTCCAGCGACAGCTGTTTTTTTGATAAAATCTCTTCTCGAGTTTTTTTTCTTCATAGTTAAGGGATAGTTTGAGTATTAGTTTGTCTAAGCTTCTAATTTAATAAAAAGAGTTTTACCTTCTTGATAAATGTCATAAAAATTTAATTATAAGCTAAATCGCATCCCTAATCGCGCTATGTGGAATCCTGATGATTGAACTAATTTAGAGGAATCAGATTCTGGGTTTATAAGAGGGTTGGTGTGGTTAAGGTGGATAAAATAGATCTTGTCCTTATCGGAATCTGAAAGGGATTTAAAGAGGTCCATGCTTTCGATAACAAAGGGATGAGGAATTTCAGAGAGATCTCTATAGCCCACTTCGGCATTGTCAAAAAATGCTGCATCTACAAAAGCCAAGTCAACTGATTTGAGTTCACTTACAATATCCTTATTCCAAAGATTCCACTTATTGATATCCGGAATAAATAATACTGTTTTATGAGGACCGATAATTTTATAACCCACCGTTTCTGAGAGCTCATCCCTATGAGGGACCAAAAGAGGTATTACTTTTAGATCCTCACTGAGCTTTTGAGGGACTTCATTTTTCAAAGGACTAAGCACTATGTTTTGCTGATCAATCATAATCCTCCAAGGTTGATTGTTCTCTAAAAAAGCTTTCATTTTAGGCATGGCAAAGACCCTCGCTTTAGAGGCACCCAAAGCTTCTTTACCCAAATGAAGCAATCCAGTATAATGACCCATATGAGCATGAGTGATAAAAATACCATTTGGTATTTTATCAGCTTGAAAAGGAGAGGCCTTTTTAAGTAAACTCAATTGCGAACTGATGTCTAAGCTTGCTTCAAATAAGTAATTCTTTTTAGAGGAATGATCGATCAAGCCGAGACTGACAACTTTTTTTGTCGAATCGGGATGTTCTAACAATAATTGACAAGCCTGCTCTTCACATCCAATATGAGGCATTCCCCCATCCTGAAGGGTCCCCAAAACGATGAGTTCCACTTGTTGTGCTACTGAAATTTGAATCGTAACTAAGAAAGTTACTAAGCCTAAAAGGAGTTTCATAATTTTTTATATAGAAGTTAAAATCTCAAATCACTTAAATAATCGTGAGCTGATTGAATATCCACATAGGGGTTAGCTGCTAAATCGTGCTCTATAAAATAATGTTCAACCCCAGAGCGATAAGCGACATTGAGGATCTCATCTATTGGAATCTCACCTGATCCCGCTGGAACAAGAAGGGGGAATAACTCCATCCACTCCGAAGAGGTAGATCCTTTTCCTTTAAAATGAGTGATGGTTTTCATGTCCTTAAGGTGTAGCATGGTATAGCGACCTCGATGTTTTTTTAAGAGCTCAACAGGATCCGCTTTTCCTGCTACTGTCCAAAAGAGGTCCATTTCAAAAAAGACTTTATCAGGATCCGTTTCACCGAGGATAATATCTAAAGGGATAACACCCTTATCTTCTGGAATTAATCCATAGCCGTGATTGTGATAGGCAAATTTAATTCCCTCCTCTTTAGCCTGTCTGCCTATTTCATTAAAACGCTCGGCCATTTTTTTATAGGCGTCTAAGTCTGGACGTTCTATTTCTGGAATGGATGGAAGTACCACATAAGAAGCCCCCATCGTTTGAGCGGCTTTACCCAGTGCAGCCATATTGGTTTCAAGGGTGTATAGATCTGTGTGCATGGAAGGTACACGGATGTCGTAATTATTGAGAATGGATTTAAAATCTTCTGGAGTATGTCCGTAAAAACCACTCGCACTAAAACCCAAAAACTCACTTACAGCTGCCCAAGAATCTTTTGTTCTTTGATCAGTGAAGGTATAGGGTCCATAGGTTTCAAATTCTCGTATTCCTATTTCAGCCATTTTTTTGACGGTTCCCTCAAGGTCCTTTTCCATTATCTTTGGTATGGAAAATAGTCCTAGGCCAATTTTGTTCAATTTTTTCTCTGAAATTGTGTTACAAGCAGTATTTGGCATTAATCCAATCGCAGAGGTCAACAATGCTGAAGTTCTTAAAAAGTCTGATCGTTTCATTTGGTATGCTTTTTGATATTTTTAAAGATAACGAAACTCTTTGAGATTAAATTTGCAGTTTGTCTAAAACTGTTTCTCTTTGAAGAAACTTGTATTAATTTTACAAAAAAACAATTATGAAAAAGTTATTTGTATTAGCCCTTGCCGCTTTATCTCTTTTAGGCTGTGAAGAAGAAGAAGTTCAAGCTTCATTTTTGGAAGGACAATGGGTTTTAAAAGACGTGAGTTGTTTTTGTTATTTTGACCCAGAGACTAATTTTGACAAACACTATATCTGGTTTTTTCCAAACAGAGGATTGATG
>DAIRFL010000165.1:0-4331 GCA_036795105.1 Flavobacteriaceae bacterium
TCAATAAACCCTTAGATTTTTAAATAAATTAAAACCACCCTTTTTTTGGGTGGTTTTTTTTTTTGCATATTTCTATTTAAGCAGAATAATCCTATTAATGTATTGAGAATACAAAAGTTAAAGCAAGCCCAAAAATAATTTGTGTATGAAATAGTTAATTTTATTGATAAAGTGATCAGAAATCAACAACGAATGCTGTGTTATAGTTAAAAAAACTATGCAAAAATCGCACAAATAACATTAATGCATTACCTATTGGTACATTTATAAAAAAGCCTCAAATTAGTGACCTAATTAAAAAAAATCATTAACAGAATGAAAACTAAACTCAATGGAATTCTAACACTACTCTTAGTGTTAGTAGCGCAGCTCGGTTTTGCGCAACAAAAAACGATTTCAGGTACGGTTTCTGATCAAGACGGAACTCCATTACCAGGAGCGACCGTAATTGCAAAAGGAACTGACAATGGAACAACATCAGATTTTGATGGAAATTATTCAATAAGAGTTAATACAGGAGAAACACTTGTATTCAGCTATATTGGATTTCTATCAAGTGAAGTAATTGTCGGAAGTTCTGACACAATTAACGTAAGCCTATCACAAGATGCACAAGCTCTTGAAGAAGTGATTGTAACTGGATTTGGAAATGTATCCAAACAGTCATTCGCTGGATCTGCTAAAGTTGTTGCTGGTGAGAATATTTCACAAAAATCATTCACTAACGTATCTCAAGCATTAGCTGGTGAGGCGGCAGGTGTAGCTGTATTTAATACATCTGGACAACCAGGTTCTGTGTCTACAGTACGAATCAGAGGATTTGGATCTGTAAACGGTTCTACTTCACCACTCTATATTGTAGACGACGCACCTTTTGGAGGAAGTTTAAATGATATTAATCCAGCTGACATCAAATCTGTTACTGTATTAAAAGATGCTTCTGCTACCTCTTTGTATGGAGCAAGAGGAGCTAACGGAGTAATTGTTATTTCTACTAAAAGAGGTAAAGATGCTGGAAACAATATCAATGTATCGATTAAAAGAGGTACTAACTACCAAGGTGTAGGACGTTATCAAACTATTAAATCCCCTGAAGAATACATCGCTGTCAACTGGCAAGCTACTTACCAAAGAGGATTATTAGAAAATGAAGGTGACAATCAAGCTGCTATTGAATATGCAAACGCTAACCTTTTTGAAGGTAACAATGCGGATGTATCAGATATCAGCCCTATCTACAATATGTGGAACGTTAGTGATTCAGGAGCTCAAGGAGTATCTGAATTAATTGACCCTGCAACAGGTACTGTTAGACCAGGAGTAACAAGAAGATATACTCCAGAATCATGGGAAGATTTTGCTTTCCAAGCTTCAAATCGTACAGAAGCGAATGTAACTATTTCAAATTCATCTGAAAATTCATCAGTATATACTTCTTTTGGATTTATTGATGATATCGGATATGCATCAAACACTGACTATAAGAGAATGAATGGTCGTGTAGCTGCTACGAATAAATATGGTGATTTTATCGATGTTAATACATCCTTAAACTACACTCAGAGTGAAACAAATAACAATGGAACAGGATCGTCTTCATCTTCTCAGTTTTGGTGGATTGACAACCTTCCAACAATCTACCCTCTTTACAGAAGAGATGCAGCTGGAGACCTCATAGCTGATCCAATTTATGGAGGATATTTATTTGATTACGGTTTAGAAGATGGTCGTGGTTTTGGATTTGCTACCAACGGTGTGGCTGATTCTCAAATCAATATCAGTAGACGCAAAGGAAACTCTGTTAACTTCAATAACGATACTAAAATTTCATTAGCAAAAGGATTGAAATTAGAAAACAACTTTGCTTATCAATACTTTATGAATGACGGAATCTCGTTAAATGAGCCTTTCTATTCACCTGCAAAAGGACAAGGTGGTAGAATATCTAGATCACGTTCTGAGACTAAAAACTATACCATCAGAACTGGATTGCGTTACAACCAATCATTTGATGAATTCAACCTTTCTGCATTCGTATCACACGTAGCAACATCTTATGAATTCAACTATTTATACGGTGAGCGTTCTAAATTAGTGACTCCATTTGGAATAGATATCTCAAATGGTGTTGTAAATGCTCCATCTGATGGATATACTGATACTGAAACTACAGAATCATACATTGCAAACGTAACTACTGATTTTGCAAACAAATACTTCTTAAACGCTACATACAACAGAGATGCTTCTTCTCGTTTTATCAACAACAAATGGGGTGATTTCTACTCTGTAGGTGGTGCTTGGGTATTGACACAAGAAGACTTCATGTCTGATATCGATGTTGTAGACTTCTTGAAGTTCAAAGCTTCTTATGGAGTAATTGGTAACTCTGGTGGAGTTGGTTTGTATCCAGGATACAACATCTATTCAGTAAACAACCTCAACGACAATATCTCACTTGCTTTTAACACTAAAGGTAACAAAGACCTTACTTGGGAGAGTTCAAATCAATTCAACTTAGGTTTTGAATTTGAACTTGGAGGATTTGTAGAAGGATCTGTTGAAACTTACAGCAAATCTACTACTGACATGTTTTTTGATAGACGTGTAGGTCCATCAGTTGGTTATGCATTAATCACTGTAAACGATGGTAAACTTTTAAACTCAGGTTTAGAATTTGATTTAGATTTCAATTTAATTAAAGAAGATAAATTCTCTTTAAATTTTGGAATCAATGGAGCGACGTTTAAAAACGAATTAAAAGCAATGCCAATTGATCCTGCTACAGGAGAACAACAAAAGCTCGATATTGATGGACGTTTTGCACGTACAGTAGGTCGTTCACTTTACGATTGGTACATGCCTGTATACGCTGGAGTTAATACTGAAACAGGTGCTGCACAATGGGAACGTAATTTTGACGATAAAAACGCTAACGGTACTTATGACGAAGGAGATACTATTATCAATTCATTAACCTCATACCTCAACGATAATCCTAACGCTAAAGTAGCTCAGGATATCACAGAAGTTTACTCAGAGGCTACTGATAAGTTTATAGACAAAACTATAATTCCAGATGTATTTGGATCATTCAGAATAAATGCTCAATACGGAGACTTCTCTCTTAGCACCCTATTCAACTACTCTTTAGGAGGATGGGCGTATGATTCTGCTTATGCAAATTTAATGGATAACGATTACAACGGAACAAACAACTTCCATATCGATATTAGAGATCGTTGGATGAACCCTGGAGATGTAACAAGTATTCCTAGACAGGACGCTCGTTACCAGGTTCAACAAAATGCTACTTCTACTCGTTTCTTAACCAAAGCAGATTACATCGCATTGAACAACGTTCGTTTATCATATGCGGTACCAAGTTCATTTGCTTCTAAAGTTGGATTCAAGAATGCAAACATTTTTGTAACTGGAGATAACTTATGGTTAGCATCTGCAAGACAAGGATTCAATCCTTCTACTTCTGTAACAGGAGGTTCATCGATATATAGATACAATCCACTATCTACCATAGTGTTAGGTGTTAACTTAAATTTATAATTATTATGAAAACATATAAAAAAATAGCATTAGCAGGAATTCTAATTTCATTCATGTCATGTGAAAAAGAATTCTTAGAAACATTCCCTACTGCATCTCTGTCACAAGAACAAGTAGCAGAAGCAGCAGAAGTAAACCCTGATGTATCTAAAGCAACGCTCTTAGGAATCTATGAAAACCTTTATAGAAGAGGAAGTGGAGGAACATCTAGCCAAGAAGATTTTGGAGTTACAACTCAGTATATCCAATTAGACATGCTTTCTGGTGATATGGCTCATTTAGGAAAGAGTTACAACAGACAAACTGCAATTTCAGAATTGACTGCAACTCAAGATCCTGACAATGATTACAACTACAGACCATGGAGATTCTTATTCCGTGTAATCAACCTTTCTAACTTGGTTATTGACGGTTTAGGTGGTAATGATGCTCAACCAGAAACTGACGCACAAAAATTCACTTTAGGTCAAGCTAAAGCATTAAGAGGATATGCATATTATTTCCTAGCACACGTTTTTGTGAATGACATTACTGATATGAACAAACAAGTTCTTCCTATTTATAGGAGTGCTGAAGATATCGATCAACCTAAAAGCACTCTTCAAGAGGTTTTTGATTTAGTTGTTGCAGATCTAACAGATGCAGAATCACTATTAGAAGGATTCGTACGTTCTGATAAAATTGAAATCAATCAAGACGTAGTTCGTGGACTATTAGCTAAAACTTATGGTGCATTGAACAACTGGCCTAAAACTGAAGAGTATGCT